>JABJJH010000238.1 GCA_018660965.1 Rhodospirillaceae bacterium
CGCCAAGTCCGTTCTTTCTGTTTGCAAATAATAGAGACATCGCAATAACGGCGAGCCCACCCGCGACCCCGGCGACTTCGATGCCGATCCAATGCGACGCCAATCCAATGGCGCCCGTGAGCAAGAGGCCTGCGAAGGCGGCGAACGCAAGGTCACGGGCGGTCGACTTGGGAACGAACGCCAGACACAGCATCGGCAGCACGAAGGCGACGGGTCCGCTGGTCCGCCATACCATTGTCGCCAGTTGCGCCAGTTGCAGGTTGGCGAGTTCGGCCCCGACGAGCGCCGAAACCGACAGGGCGCCCCACGGCATCAAGCTCATGCCGATGAGGGCGAGTCCGATGGCGTTGCGGCGGTCGACCAAATTTATCAACAGCGGAACCGTCACCAACAGCGAAACGCCCATGCCGGTCAGGGATTCCAGCGTTATTCCAACGCCTGTCACAATGAAAATCGCGGCTTTGGGCGCCTTTAAATCCAGCGCCTGCAGGACGGCGCCAATTGCTTGTGGCGCGCCGCCCCGGCTGCTCGCTTCAACAAAAAGTATGCCGGGCAGAATGATCGCCGCGACCAGGAATTCCAAAACCACGGCGTCATGGAGGGCGTGACCGAGCAGCACGATTGTCGGCGGTGTGAAAACGCCGACAATCCAGATGACAAACGCCGTCAGCGCGGCCGCCGCCGCCGCGGCGACGCCGCTCAACCGCAGCCCTAGCACGGTAACAAGTACGGCGGCGCACGGGAGCAGCGCAATCAACGCGGTCATGATGATCCTTTGCCGGTTGAGACGTTACGCGCGGAGCCGCGCGTTTGTCGGATCATAAAGCGGGCGGAGCGACGCCGTGGCGGGAACCCGGTTCCCTGCAACTTCGATCTCAAAGGTTCCCGATACCGGGTCGTCGCCCGGTTCGCCGTTCACATAGCCCAGTCCGACCGCGCCGCCCAGGGTGTGGCCGTACATGCCGGACGTGATGTATCCGGCGATGGCGCCGTCGCGCCAGATCGGTTCATTGTGGTACAGCAGCTTGGAAGGGTCGGCGAGAAGGAATTGCAACAGGCGTTTCCGCACGCCTTCGTCCCGTTGGCGTAATAATGCGTCGCGCCCGATGAAGCCGCCGGGTTTATCCCATGCGACCGCGAAGCCGAGTCCGGCTTCCAGCGGCGTGTCCTCGTCGGCGATGTCGTGGCCCCAATGCCGGTAGGCTTTTTCGATGCGCAGCGAATTCAGCGCGTGATAGCCCGCGTGTTTCAAATCGAACGCCGCGCCCGCTTGCACGATGACGTCGTACACGTGTTGCGCCATGTCGGTGGGGATATAGAGTTCCCAGCCCAATTCCCCGACATAGGACAGTCGCGTCGCCCGGACCCTCGCATAGCCGATGTCGATGTCCCGACTGGCCCCGAACGGAAATGCTTCGGTGGATAGATCGGCGTCTACGACGCCCGATAACAACGCGCGCGACTGCGGACCCATTATCGCCAGCACCGCATGGGCGGACGTTACGTCGGTGACATAGGCGCGCGCGTCGGCGCCGATGTGATCCTTCAACCAATGGAAATCGCGAATTTGCGTTGCGCACGCGGTGACGACGAAATACTCGTCCGCCGCAATTCGGGTGACGGTCAAATCCGCTTCGATGCCGCCGCGTTCGTTCAGCCATTGGGTGTAGACCGTGCGACCCGGCGCGACATCGACGTTGTTGGCGCAAATGCGGTTGAGCGACGCCATGGCGTCCGGGCCCTGCACCAGGAATTTCGCAAAGGACGTTAAATCGAACAACCCGACATTGTCCCGGACCGCGTTGTGTTCGGCGGCGGAATAGTCGAACCAGTTCTGCCGTCCGTAGGAGTATTCGTATTGCGGCGTAACCCCGTCAGGCGCGAACCAGTTGGCGCGTTCCCAACCTGAAACCTCGCCAAAGCACGCCCCCGCCTTTTCCAACCGGTCATGCAGTGGCGATTTACGCACGCCGCGCGCGGACTCGAATTGCCGAAACGGCCAGTGTTCGGCGTAGAGCAAGCCCAGCCCTTCGCTGACCCGGTCGTGTAAATATTTTCGGTTGGTCTGGAACCCCATGTTGCGGCGGATATCCACGTCCCATAAGTCCATGGGCGGGTGGCCGTCCTTGATCCAGTCGGCCATGACGCGCCCGACGCCGCCCGCCGATTGGATGCCGATGGAATTGAATCCGCAGGCGATGAAGAAGCCTTTCAGGTTCGGCGCTTCGCCCAGATGGTAGCGGTCATCCGGGGTGAAGCTCTCCGGGCCGCAAAACCAGGTGCGGATACCCGCCGTTTCCAGGGCTGGCATGCGCTTGATCGCGCGTTCCAGAACCGGGCTGAAATGGTCGATGTCCGGGGGCAGTTCATCGAAACAGAAATCGTCGGAAATGCCGTCCATGCCCCACGGCTTGGCCACGGGTTCAAACGCGCCGAGCAGGATTTTACCGGCGTCTTCCTTGTAATAAGCGTAATTATCCTGATCGCGCAGGACGGGCAGGGTGGTCGCCGCGCCGTCGATGGGCTCGGTGACGACATAGAAATGTTCGCAGGCGTGCAGGGGGATATCGACACCCGCCATCGCGCCAACTTCTAGACCCCACATGCCCGCGCAGTTGACGACCACGTCGCAATCGATGTCGCCTTGATCAGTGCGTACGCCCGTTACCCGGCCATCCTTTTTCGTAATCGCCGTGACCTTGATGTTCTCGAAGACGCCGACCCCGGCCATGCGCGCGCCTTTCGCCAGGGCCTGGGTCACGTCGGCGGGGTTGATCTGCCCGTCCTTGGGCAGGAAGACTGCGCCGACGACATCGTCCACGTTGATCAAGGGATGCAGGGCTTGCGCCTCGGCGGGGCTGATTTCCGCCACGTCCAATCCGAACACACGCGCCATCGACGCGCCGCGCCGCCATTCCTCCAACCGTTCGTCCGTCGTGGCGAGGCTGATGGAGCCGTTCTGCTTGAACCCGGTCGCCTGTCCGGTTTCGGCTTCCAGCCCGGCGTAGAGTTCAGCGGTGTATTTGGCCAACTCGGTCAGGTTTTTCGTCGCGCGCAATTGCCCAATCAGACCGGCGGCGTGCCATGTGGTGCCGCTGGTCAGTTGCTTGCGTTCCAGCAACACGACATCGGTGATCCCGGCTTTCGCCAGATGATAGGCGACCGAACAACCGGCCACGCCGCCGCCGATGATGACAACGCGGGCGTGGGCGGGCGGCTCTATTTCGGGTCCTCGCGTGGGGCGATGTTGGGAATGCCCGCCATCAGCCCTTCGGGCACGAACGACTTCAGTTCGTCCACGGTGAACAAGCCGTCATTGTCATATTTGTAGATCGACCGCGCTTCTTCGCCGAAATAATAGGTGTGGATGCGCGAGCGTTCCGCATGGAACAACTGGCCGTTGATGTCTTCCGCGTCGTCGGTGCAAAGGTAGGCGACGATGGGCGCGACAAATTCCGGTCCGGGCATCGCCATGCGCGCGTCGTATTGCGACTGGGTCAAAAGTCCGGCGTCCAGGCGCCGTTGCCAGCCTGCGATCACCGCGTCGTTGACGGTCATACGGGTCGCCGCCATCGGGCATATGGCGTTTGCGGTGATGCCGTAGCGACCGCACTCGCGCGCGATGGACCGCGTCAGTCCGATGATGCCCGCCTTGGCGGCGGAATAGTTGCACTGACCGACCGCGCCCTTGAAGGCGTCGGACGAGAAATTCACGATCCGGCCCTGCCGCGCCGTGCGCATCACTTTGGTGGCGTGATGACACATGTTCCAGTGGCCTTTGAGGTGGACCGAGATGACCTGATCGAAATCATCCTCGGTCATGTTCCAGATCATGCGTTCGCGCAGCATGCCAGCGACATTCACCATGATGTCGAGTTTGCCGTAGGTGTCGACGGCTTGCTTCACCATGCGTCCGGCGTTGGCGTAGTCGGCGACCGAATCCTTGTTCGCAATCGCTGTGCCGCCCGCGGCTTCAATCTCCGCGACAACGTCGTCCGCCGGGCTTACGTCTTCGGCTTCGCCGCCGCGTCCGACGCCGGGGTCGTTGACGATGACGCTGGCGCCTTCGCGAGCCAGCAACAAGGCGATTTCCTTACCGATGCCGCGACCGGCTCCGGTGACGATGGCTGATTTTCCTTCCAGATTCATAAACACTCTCCCTGAATGATTTAACGGTTAAAGTTTGACCACATGGCGGGGCCGGCCCCAGTCGCGGGCGCAGGCTTTTGCGGCTTCGATATCTTCTTCAAGCATCAGACGGTCCGCGACCAGTTGTTCGGCGGCGGCGGTGATGGCGGCGACATAATCTTCCGGGGTTGCGTAGCGTTCCAGGACGGACGGCCTTGGGTCGCCGATGAAGTCGCGTTCTTCCGGGGAGTCCATGAATGGAATGTAACTGCCGCTGAATTCGTAGTTGGCCCCGGTGCCATACCCCTGTTCACGCGTGTTCCAGCCGGTGTAGGACCCAAGCGGCGCCTGCACCATGGGGGCGCGAATGCCCGCGATGTCGTTGCCGTCGGAATCCACGGCGGGGATTTGAACGGTGTATCCGTCCGCATCTACGATTTCGGGCGGGTGTTTGGTGAGGAACCCGCGATCAACGTCCGGGCCATGGTCCACCAGCGGCAGGCCGGCGGGACCGGTCGTCAGGAATTGCCCCGGAATGGAGGGAAATTGTTTGCGCCATTCGTCATAGGTCGCCAGCGTGCCGTCCTTGCGTGTCGGAATCCGCGAGTCCGGCGGCGGCGTTCCGTTGGTCACCCACGCATCCATGGCGTCCAGCAGGGCGCGGAAGATCATCGACGTGCTGACGTTGTTGTTCAAATTCTGGCAAACGCCCTTGACCGGCGGCGCATCGATGGGGCTCGACTGATGTTGCGAGCTGGACCAAAGGTAGAGGCGCACATTGTCCGGTTCCGCCAGGTCGTTGCCTTGTGTGTCGGTATGCGCCAGCGATCCCCGGCGCTGCCAGTATTCCGACGCCGATTGCGTGTGCATGACGTGCGGGTCGGTATCCGGGCGTTTCAGAATGGCGTCGGTCTTGCCGGTCAGATGATCGGTGCATTCGGCGTAGGCGAAGGGAAAGTTGTCGGCGAGGATGTAATGATCTTCGTATTGCTGCCCGGCCATCGACACCGCGTTCGCGAAACGATGATTGAGCCACATCCGGCCCGCGCCTGCAACGTGGGGCATGGCGCCGTCGAAAACCTTCCGGCCTTCCGCGTTGGCGTTGAACCCTCGGTAGAGGAAATCGCGCAGGCAGCGACCGGTTTGCGACCGGCCCCATCCATACGCCTTTTCGATTTGTCCCAGCGGGTTGGGCGCGCCGGCCGCGTCGGTCTGTTCGTATTTCAGGAAACTGATGAGATCCCGCACGGCCACATGGCCTAGTCCCATCACCAACGGGCTTTGGGCTTCGTATATCAACTCATAAATCCAGCCCGGTTGAAACCCGCCATCCAGATAGATGAATTGTTTGGACGGGATGATCGCGTTTTCGCTGGCCCCGCGCGTGGCGGTTTCGCCGGACACTCCGACACCGCTAAGCGACAGGGCGAAGCGCCATTCATCGCTGGGAATGGTGGTGCGCGCCGAGGCGGGATAACGCCGTTTGGTCAGGCTCGCCCTGGACGCGTCGAGCGACGTCGTGGGATGGCTTCGCGTGCCGGGTCTGCCGGACAGGGGAAAACACAGTTTGGGTTCGGCCGGGATGAATTCCTGACGCACCGTTCCCTTGATCGGGGCGCCATTGTCGGTGGCGACGGGCAAGTCCATCACCACGCGGTCGTCACCCGGCAGCAAGTCACCCTGCCAGGCGCTCCACACCAGCGAATACCCCCGGCGGAAGAAATAGCCGTTCCCCGCATGCGCCAGGGTTTTGGGGTCGTTTGAATGGGGCGCGTCGTTGAAATATTGCACCGCGCGCAAACTACCGCGATTGCCGTAATCGTAGAACACGCGCTTGTTGCCCTTGGCGGGGTCGACGGGGCGCAGCATGTAGATTTCGGCGGAAAATTCGACCAGCCCATCGGCGTTCACCGGCGCCTTGTCGATATCGACGATGGTCGATTGCGCGGGCGCGTTCGGATCGACCGTGTATCGCACCCAACCGCGCAGCCGTTCATAGGCGCCGACGGCGCCGAATTCATGGCCGTCGGCGAACGGCGTCCGGTCGGTAATGTCAAAATGAAGCTTGTTGGTCACGATGGCTCCCCTTCCCAAAACACTGTTGTCAGGGTAAGGGCGGCGGTGAACCCCGTCCAGCCTGTCGACAAACCTGGCTGATCGGGTTAGGAGAGACTTGTTTTCGTCCACACCCGACAAGGAACTCCCCGCCATGAGCGCACCTGAGCGATTTTCCGGCGTATTGACCCCCGTTATTACGCCGTTCCATGAGGATTTGAGCCCTGATCCGGAACGCTTTATTCAACAGTGTCGCTGGATGTTGTCGCAAAATGTCGGCTTGTCGGTGTTCGGCACCAACAGCGAAGCCAATTCGCTGACCGTGGAGGAAAAGCTCGATCTGCTAGACCGTCTTATTGACGCCGGGATTGATCCCCTGAAACTGATGCCGGGCACGGGGTGCTGCGCCTTGGGCGATTCCGTCAAGATGACCGCGCATGCGATGAAGCGCGGCTGCGGTGGCGTGCTGATGTTGCCGCCGTTTTATTACAAGGGCGTCAGCGACGATGGATTGTACCGCAGCTTCGCGGAAGTCATCGAACGCGTGGGCAGTGCGGATTTGCGCATCTACCTCTACCACATCCCGCCGGTGTCCCAGGTCGGCCTGTCGCATGATCTGATCGAACGCTTGGTGCGGGCGTATCCGCAAACCGTCGTCGGCGTGAAGGACAGCTCCGGCGACTGGGCCAACACCGAGGGCATGATCAAGCGTGGCTGGGACGACTTTCGGGTTCTGGCGGGCAGCGAGACCTTCCTGTTGCAAAACATGCGCGCGGGCGGGGCGGGCTGTATATCCGCCACCGCGAACGTCAATCCCGCCGCCATTCATGAATTGTACGAAAAGTGGCGCGACCCGGCGGCTGACGACATGCAGGCGGCGCTGGATGATATCTGCGGCGTCTTCCAACCGTTCCCCATGATTCCCGCGCTCAAGGTCGCGTCCGCCCATTATAGCGGCGACGCGTCCTGGGAAACCGTGCGGCCGCCCTTGATGGCGTTGACGGCGGCGCAGAAGGCGACGCTGCTGGACGGGTTGAAACAACGCAATTTCGACATGCCGGGACTGGCGGAAGCCGCAATATCGTGAGGGTATCGTATATTCGGGCAGGTGGAACGGAATCCTCGGATATCCGGACAACAATTAACTAATATTCAATTAGTCGTAAATATAATATAAATTCCCCCACATGAGGGATGCACGTTGTGTCTATATTGTTGATACAGCGTGAAAATACGTTGATTTGTCACAGGCTTCGGCGATTTATATGAAATCCTTATTGAGCCGTCACGGCATGTTTCTCGGCAGCAGCGCGGCGGTCGTCGTGTTCACCGTTGCAACCGTCGTGGCGCTATTCACGTTGACCAACGCGGGTATGAATATCGCCCGGCGTGACTATCCCCGCGCCGATGCGGTCATGGAGTTCAAATTCGAAGCGGCGCGATATCGCGACCTGCTGGAACGCCATATTCAACACGGTGGCAACGTCGGGATCGATCTCGCCATGCGTCACTATGTTCGCGCCGGGGAATGGCTGGACGCCTTGCTTGTCGGCGACGAAATGCGGGGCAAGCAATACGTCCGCATCGATGATCCGGCAATTCGCGTACGCATCATAACGTTAAAGCAGATGATGTCGAAATTCGATGCGTTCGGAAAATCATGGGCGTTTGGCGCGCTGGACCTGTCCGATGAGGCGGCGGAACGTGAATTCGAAAATGAGTTTACGGATATCATCATCGAGGCTGAATCCGTTGAGCGTGTGTTTCGTGATTTGGTCGAGGATCGAGTCGCCCGGCTGGAGTTTCTGGAAAAATTATTGGCGGGTTCGCTGGTGTTGTTCGGGGTGTTGTTGACCGCGTTTCTGGGATGGAACGCGCATCAGCGACGGGTGTTTGTCGGGGAATTAGAAAATCGCGTCTCGGATCGAACCAGCGAACTGGCGGAACGCGAGGAATTCATAACGGCCATCATCAGTTCCATGGTCGATGGAGTCATCACCATTGAGACGGATGGGACGGTGACGTCGATGAACGGCGCGGCGGAAGATATTTTTGGTTACGGCGCGCCGGAAGTTCTCGGTAAAAATGTCAAGATGCTTATGCCGGAACATTACGCGCGCGAACATGATTCAATTTTGTCCACTTACCGTGAAACAGGCGTTCGCAGCATTATTGGTCAGGGGCGAGAAGTCGCGGGTTTGCGTAAAAATGGCGAAGAGTTTCCGCTCAGCCTTTCCGTGAACGAGGTCGCGTCGACGAGCGGACAACAATACGCGGGGATCGTGCGGGATATTTCGCGCTTCAAGGACGCTGAGGAAAAATTGCGGCGGTCCGAGGAGCTGTTGTCAACGGCCATCGAAAATATGAACGACGGGTTCGTCCTGTACGACGAAAACGAACGTTTGGTCCGGTGCAACCGAAAACAGCGGATGATGTTTTCACGCAGTGCGGATTTAATGGTTCCCGGCGCGCGCCTGGAGGACATCTTGCGTGAAGGCGCCCGCCGGGGTGAATTCGAAGACGCGATTGGCAAGGAAGACGCCTGGATCGAGGCGTTCCTTGAGCGATGGCGCAGCCAGCCGAAATCGACCTATGAGCTGTCGTTGGGGGGTGACCAATGGATCGAGGCTACCGACCGTCGCTTGCCGAACGGCGGCACCCTTGGCACGCGCCGCGACATCAGCGACATCAAGATCGCCACCGAATCCATGGAATTAAACCGGACGGTTCTGGAAATACAATCGGCGGAAATGCGGCGTCTGGCTTCCCTGCACGAGCGGGAACGGGAACGCGCGGAAGCGGCGACCGTGGCCAAGTCGGATTTTCTGGCGAACATGAGCCATGAAATCCGCACGCCGATGAACGCCATTATCGGGATGTCGTATCTGGCGTTGCGCACCGACCTTGACGACCGCCAACGTGATTACATTCAAAAAGTTCATTATTCCGCTGAATCCTTGTTGGTCATTATCAATGACATTCTCGATTTTTCGAAAATCGAGGCCGGCAAACTGACGCTTGAAGACACCACTTTCAAACTCGACGATGTTTTGAAAAACACCACCAATTTAATTTCGATGAAGGCGGAGGAAAAAAATCTCGAGTTTGTGGTCTCAAAGGCGCCCGGCGTTCCAAGCCGCTTAAATGGCGACTCCTTGCGCCTGGGACAGGTTCTCATCAATCTCGTCGGCAACGCGGTCAAGTTCACCGATGTTGGTGAAATCGTGTTGAGCATCGACTGCGCCGAAGTGAAAGACGATCAGGTGGTTCTGGAATTCCGGGTGCGGGATACCGGCGTCGGCCTAACCGAAGAACAGGTGGACGGACTGTTCGACTCCTTCAGCCAAGCCGATGCTTCGACCACGCGTCGGTTCGGGGGAACGGGTCTGGGGCTCGCGATATCCAAGAACATCGTGGAAATGATGAAGGGCGAAATTGGCGTTACCAGTAAATTTGGCGAAGGCTCCACGTTCCATTTCACCGCAACGTTCGGCGCCGTCGAGGAAGACGATGTCCTCGCCATCGATGAGAAAGTCGCCGGGGCATTGCGGTGCCTTGTCGTCGATGACCATGCGCTGGCGCGGGATGTATGCGCTGAAGTGTTGGAGTCATTTTCCTTCACGACACAATCCGCGTCCTCGGGCCAGGCGGCGCTGGAATTAATCGAAAACGGATATCGGTCTGGCGCGGCGCCGTTCGATCTGATCTTCATGGATTGGAAAATGCCGGGTATGGACGGCATAGAAACGGCTCGAAAAATCAGGGAAGTGGAGCAACCGGGCGAACGGGCGGCGGTTTTCCTGGTGACCGGACATAGCCAGAGTGTGCCGCAGGACGTGATGGGCGCGACGCTATTCGATGGATATTTGGCGAAGCCGGTTACGCCATCGGTTTTGTTCGATTCCATCGTGGCGCTGCACCGTGATGAACTCGTCGAAATCAAGGATTCGGGCTCTCCCATCGAGGCGTCGATTGGGCCCGATGGATATGACGTGTCGCGGATCGAGGGCGCGAAGGTGTTGTTGGTTGAAGACAACGACATTAATCAACAGGTGGCGCGGGAATTGCTGGAAAGTTTCGGGGCGGATGTCCAGATCGCCGGGGATGGACGCGAAGCGGTGGATTTGTTGCTCAGCGGCGCCAAGCCGGACCTCGTTTTGATGGATATTCAGATGCCGGTCATGGACGGGATGGAAGCGACGGAAATTTTGCGGGCCGATGCAAGTTTCAAGGTTTTGCCGATTATAGCGATGACGGCCAATGTCATGTCGACCGACCGGGACCGGTATTTGGCAATTGGCATGAACGATCATATCGCCAAACCGATCAACCCCGACTTGCTGCGAGACGCCTTGTTGACGTGGCTGCCAAAGGGACCGTCGGATAATGCGCCGTCATCTCCGGATGCGCTGCAAAGTGGCGATGTAGCGGCGTTGCCGCAGTCCCTCGCCGGTGTGGATATCACGGCGGGTTTAAAAAGCGTCGCGGGCAATGAAGCGCTTTATCGTAAAATAGCGTTACAGTTCGGCGCCGATTATCACGATGTCATGGACCGTATCCGCGCCAGCGAGCCGGATAGCGACGGCGCGGACACAGTTAGACTGGTCCACACTTTGAAAGGGCTGCTGGCGACGCTTGGCGCGCGCGATGCATCCGAGGCCGCGCAAAAACTTGAAACCAGTTTGTCATCCGCGCAACGCGATGAGGCGCTCGTCGACGAACTTGGACGTCTGCTTGAAATCGCACTGGATTCTTTTAGTTTGCTGAGGGTGCGTGAGGACGCATCTGCGCTGAAACAGAATTCCGGTGAATCGGGCGTTGAAATTATGGATTTAGAAGCCGTTATGCCGATCCTGAAGGATTTGGCGCAATTATTGGAGGACGGCGATGCGGACGCCGCCAACAAGGCGTCGGTTTTAACCGATGCGCTGCCTGGGGCCGAATATGGCGAGGCCATGCAAGGGCTGCGTGGTGAAATCGACAGATTTGAATTCGACGCCGCATCAAAAATTCTTGGCGAAATAACCCAGTCGATGAAATCCCAGTCAACAAATAACCAAGCTGGAGAGTCGTGACATGACCGAAATCCGGCCACAAATTTTGATCGTCGATGACGAGCCTATCAATATCAATATCCTTGTCGACGTTTTAGGGGAGGAATGGCGAACCCTGGTGGCCACGAATGGCGAGCAGGCGTTGCGGCGCTGCCAGACGGCGTCACCGCCTGATTTGATCCTGCTCGACGTTATGATGCCGGACATGGACGGTTACGAAGTTTGTCGACGCTTGAAGGCCGACCCGGCAACCGTCGATATCCCCGTAATATTCGTGACCGCGATGACGGATTTATCCGATGAGACGAAGGGGTTCGACCTCGGCGCCGTCGATTACATCGTCAAGCCGATATCGCCGGAAATCGTCCGCGCGCGGGTGCAGGCCCATGTTGAACTCGCCCTGGCGCGCCGCACGCTGCACGAGCAAAATTTGCGATTAGAGGAAGCGATACAGCGCGCCGAAGATATGGAAAACCTGATGCGCCATGACTTGAAGAGGCCATTGGGCATCATCATCGGATTTCCGCAATTGCTTCTTGATGGCGATGATCTGGACGACGCCAAACGCGATGCGCTGGGCAAAATCGAAAATGCCGGTTATCGGATGCTCAACATGATCGATCTGTCGCTCGATCTCGCCAAAATGGAGCGTGGCGCGTATGAGGCGACCCCCGTCAAAATCGATGTTAATCGGGCGCTGGACCAGGTTTTGGGCGATCTGGAAACTTTGCGGCGGGTCAAGGATATCGATATTGATATTTCCATTGATGGCGACTCGGCGTCGCATGAATTGGTTTTCGCCTATGGCGAGGAATTATTATTACAATCCGTACTGTCGAACTTGCTGAAAAATGCAATGGAAGCATCGCCGGAACAGGAAACCGTCACGGTCAAGATGAAGCCGGGTAATCCGGTCGAAATACGCTTGCGCAACACTGGCGCCGTGCCAGAAGAAATGCGGGACCGGTTTTTTGAAAAATACGCCTCGTCTGGGAAAAGCCACGGGACCGGTCTTGGCACGTATTCAGCGCGGATGATGGTGGATGCGATGGGCGGCTCGATCAAGTTGGACACGACGGAACAAGACACGACGTCAGTGGTGGTGACCTTGCCCGCAGGGCAGCCCAAAATATGAACCAATTCGATATTTAAATTAAGGGGCGTCGCCCATATACGACCGGCGCCGTTCATCGGGAAACAATAAATGTCCAAGCACGCAATGACTGTGTTGGTCGTCGACGACGAAGCGATCAACATCAATCTTCTCGTCGAGCTTTTGAAGGACGAGTACCGGACACTCGTCGCGACGAACGGTGCGCAGGCGTTACGGCGGGTTCAGGAAAACACCCCTGATTTGATTTTGCTGGACGTTATGATGCCGGACATGGATGGTTTCGAGGTCTGCCGGCGTTTGCAAGCGGAAGAAAACGCCAAAAATATTCCCATCGTTTTTGTCACCGCCATGGGCGACAACGCGGACGAAGCTGTCGGGTTGGATATCGGCGCGGTCGATTATATCCGAAAGCCGTTTTCGCCGCCGGTCGTCCGGGCGCGGGTGCGGAACCTGCTGGAGCTAAAGCAGGCGCGCGATTTCATGATGGCGCAAAACGAAATTCTTGAAGAAAAGGTGCGCGAGCGTACGGCGGAATTAGCCCAGACTCAGGACGCCACAATCCGCAGCCTCGCCACCCTTGCGGAGATGCGCGATAACGAAACCGGCGCGCATTTGCGGCGCACGCAGAACTATATCCGCGCGACGGCTCGACACCTGCAAAGCCATCCCCGCTTCAAGGATATTCTGGACGATGCGACCATCGACCTGATTTACAAATCCGCGCCACTGCACGATATTGGCAAGGTCGGCATTCCCGACGCCATTTTATTGAAACCCGGGAAATTGACCCCGGAAGAATTCACGACGATGAAAGAACATGCGGTGTTCGGTCGCGACGCTTTACTGGCGGCGGAAGAGCAGTTGGGGTCGAATTCGTTTCTTAAATACGCCAAGGACGTGGCCTTGACGCACCATGAAAACTGGGACGGGTCGGGATACCCGCAGGGCTTGAAAGGCGACGACATTCCCGTTGCGGGACGCTTGATGATGATTGCCGACGTTTACGACGCATTGATTTCCAAACGGGTGTACAAACCTGCGTTTACGCACGAAATGGCCATGGAATTTATCAAGGAAGACTCGGGGAAAAAATTCGACCCGGATATCGTGACCGCGTTTTTCGAAATTGAAACGGAAATCCGTGAAATCGGTAAAGTCCGTTAACCACCAATAGCGACGTTTGGTTCATCCGCCGGGTCGCTCTCGAGATAAAAGGAATTTTCATGGCCTGGTATGTCGGCTGCGACGTCGGGGGCACGTTCACCGATTTTTTCGCCTTTGATGACGACACGGGCCGGTGTTGCGTCCACAAGACACCGTCCACGCCGGAAAACCCTGGCGCCGCGATCCTCGAAGGACTGCGGGATTTATGCAATACGCAAGGAATCGCGCCGGACTCCATTGCGCGCCTGGCGCACGGCACCACGGTGGCGACCAACGCGTTAATCCAGCGGCGCGGGGCCCCGGTCGCCCTGATCACCACCGAAGGTTTTCGCGATCTTCTGGAAATTGGACGCCAGATTCGCCCGAAACTGTATGATCTGAAGGCCGATTATCCCCAACCGCTGGCGCCGCGCCACCAACGCTTCGAAATCGAGGAACGTATCGGCGCCAAGGGGCAGGTGATCAAGCCGCTGGAGGACGCAGCGATAGACGCGGTCGTCGCCCGAATTGTCGCGGCCCATGAACGCGGCGAAGTCGAAGCGGTCGCGGTCTGCCTGCTGTTCGCCTTCATAAATCCCGACCACGAAAACCGGATCGGGGCTGCGTTGCGCAAAGCGGCGCCGGGCGTCGATGTGTCCCTGTCGTCGGATGTGCAGCCTGAATTTCGCGAATACGAACGCTTTTCGACGACGGTGTTGAACGCGTACTTGCAACCCTTGGTCAGCCGCTACATGGCGTTTTTACAGCGCGAACTTGCGCTACAGGCGCCGGAAGCGAAATTGGGGATCAATCAATCAAGCGGTGGGTTGATGTCGGCGGACAGGGCTTGCGTTTATCCGATCCGCACCGCGCTGTCCGGCCCGGCGGCGGGCGTCGTGGGGGCGGGACACATCGGTCGCACCGCCGGTCGCCCGGATATCGTGACGCTCGACATGGGCGGCACCAGCGCCGATGTCTGCCTGATCCGCAACGGTGAGGCGGGGGTCGATTTCGATCAAAGCGTCGCGGAATTTCCAATTCGCTTGCCGATGGTCGATGTTCACACTGTCGGCGCCGGGGGCGGGTCGATTGCGTGGTTCGACCGCGACGGTCTCCTGAAGGTTGGTCCGGCCAGCGCCGGGGCCGAGCCTGGGCCCGCCTGTTATGGCATGGGCGGAACCGACGCCACCGTGTCCGACGCCAACCTCGTTCTGGGTCGTTTGTCCGAAGACGGCTTGCTGGGCGGGTCCATGGGGTTGGACAAGGCCGCCGCCACCTCCGCGCTGCGGCCTCTGGCGGGTCAATTGGGATACACGGTTGAACGAACGGCGCATGGGGTGCTCGGCATTGTCGTCGCCAACATGGTGCGCGCGATCCGGGCGATTTCCATCGAACGCGGACACGACCCCCGGCAGTTTGCGTTGATGCCGCTGGGCGGCGCGGGTCCGCTGCACGCCGGCGACGTGGCGCGAGCGTTGGGCGTTGGGGAAGTGATCGTGCCCGTTGCGCCCGGCATATTATGCGCGCAAGGGCTGATCGTCTCGGATTTGAAGGAAGATTTCGTCGCCAGCGCACGGACGCTGATGGGCGATGACGCCATCGATGGCATGGCGGCGCGGGTCGACGGATTATCGCGGGACGCAGCCGCGTGGTTTTTGGAGGAAGGCGTGGAAGAGACTGCGCGCCGCCTCGACCTCGTCATCGACATGCGTTATGTCGGGCAAAATTTCGAACTGGCGGTCGCCGTCGATCAGGTCGAAGGGGAGGATCGCGCGCTGCGCCTTCCCGATGTCGCGCATATGAAGCAGTTGTTCTTCGACGCGCATGAACAAAGCTACGGTTTTCACAATCCCGACGATCCGGTCGAAGCGATCAACTTCCGCCTGACGGCCCGCGGGCGCCTTCGCAAGCCGGACGATGCGGCGGCTGAAGTTGTCGGGGACGGCGGGCCGCCGACGCCGCTGGGGCGGCGAAACGTGTATTTCGATGCGGATGACGCCGTGGACACGCCACTTTACGACCGCTCGACATTGCGCGCGGGCGCTGTCATTCCCGGACCGGCCATCATCGGCCAATTGGACACGACCACCGTCGTGCATCCCGGTGACCGCATTACGGTTGATTCCCACTTGAACCTTATCATCGAGATCGCGCCATGACTGAAAACGCCAACACCACGCTTGACCCGATCACGCTGGAAATTCTGTTCAACGCGTTGCGCTCGGTGACCGACGAGACCTATATCGCGCTGATGCGCAGCGCCTATTCGACCAACATCAAGGAACGCCGCGATCACTCGACGGCCATCTGCGACGCGCGCGGCGCGCTGATCGTGCAGGCGGAAAATTCCCTGCCGATCCATTTGGCCTCCATGATCGGTTTGATGGACAGCCTGTTGGCGAAATACGCCCTGGACGAAATCGAGGACGGCGATTTGTTTGTCGCCAATGACCCCCACGTCGCCGGGGGCACGCATCTGCCCGACGTCAACATGGCGATGCCGGTGTTCTCGAACGGTGAAATCGTCGCCTTCATCTGCAACATCGCCCACCACGCCGATATCGGCGGCATGGCGCCGGGGTCGATGGCCGGGGGCATGTCTGAAATTTATCAGGAAGGCCTGCGCATTCCCGTCATCAAGCTGTTCCGCAAGGGCGCGTTGCAACAGGACCTTCTGGATTTGATTCTGTTGAACGTCCGCCTGCCCGAAGAACGGCGCGGCGATTACTACGCCCAGATCGCGGCGTGCCGGTTGGGGGCGCGGCGGATGATGGAAATCACCGACGCTTACGGGAACGCGGTGATCACGACCGCCTATGGCGAGATCGTGACGCGGACCGAACGGCGCATGCGGGCGGCCATCGAAACGATCCCCGATGGCGAATATTCATTCGAGGACGTCATGGACGACGACGGGTTGGGCGCCATCGATATCCCGATCAAATTACATATCGAAAAATCCGGCGACCAGATCCATTTCGACTTCACCGGCACGTCGCCGCAAGTCCTGGGTAACATCAATTTGACGGAC
>JABJJH010000127.1 GCA_018660965.1 Rhodospirillaceae bacterium
CGGGCAGCTTAAAGCCAGCTACGCCGAGGATCAGGCGATCTTCCCGATTGCGCAGGACCGCTGGGCGATGGGGGCGCTGCTGCTGGTTGTGTTCGGCGTGCTGCCGTTCATTGGCAATGAATATATCTATCAGGCCGTTCTGATCCCGGTCCTGGTGTATTCGGTCGCCGCGATCGGATTGAATTTGTTGACCGGATATTGCGGCCAGTTGTCGTTGGGCACGGGCGCGTTCATGGCGGTGGGCGCGGTCGCGTGTTTCAAGCTGTCGACGGCGTATCCCGACATGAACCTGATCCTGGTCTTTGTCCTGTCCGGGTTGATCGCGGCGGGGACCGGGTTGCTGTTTGGCATACCCAGCTTGCGGATCAAGGGCTTTTATCTGGCGGTCGCGACGTTGGCGGCGCAGTTTTTCCTGAGTTGGCTGTTCAACAAGGTGGCGTGGTTCCAGAACTACGCCCCGTCCGGCACCATCACGATGCCGCCGCGTGAATTGTTTGGCGTCACCATCACCGGCGCCCATGCGAGCCCCGAGGCCCGTTATGTGTTTTGCGCCGTCGTCGTGACGATCCTCGCCCTGTTCGCCAAGAACATCGTGCGCGGCCCCATCGGCCGGTCCTGGATGGCGATCCGCGACATGGACATCGCCGCCGAGTTGATCGGGTACCGGCCCTTTCAGACCAAGCTGATGGCGTTTTCCGTCAGTTCTTTCTTTGTCGGGTTCGCCGGCGCCATGGCGTTCGCCTTGTGGCTGGGCAGCGTGGAGACCGCCGAGGCGTTCGACATCAACCAGTCTTTCCAGATCCTGTTCATGATCATCATCGGCGGGTTGGGCAGCATCCTGGGGTCATTTCTGGGGGCGGCCTTCATTGTCCTGATGCCGATTGTTTTGACCAATGTCTTCGTCGGCGTCCTGGGAATGCAGGCGGTCACCGCGAAGCATCTGGAATTCATCGTGTTCGGCGGCCTGATCATCTTTTTCCTGATCGTGGAGCCGCAGGGCATGGCGCGATTGTGGCAACTGACGAAGGAAAAACTTCGATTGTGGCCGTTCCCGTACTGAGGGGGAAACAGGCCCATACTGAGGAAATTTTGAACGACGACACGGTCCTGTACTTGAGCCGTCATTTTCATGATAGGCTTTGGATCGTTAAAGCAAGGAAGCACGACAAGGTTGTTTTCACGAAAGAGAAACTAAAGGGAGAGAGTTGATGAATTTCAAGAAATTTACCCTGGGTCTCGGCGCCGCCGCGGCCTTGGTAAGCGTCACGGCGGTCGATATCGCCGTGGCTGCTGAAACCATTTTTGTTCCAGGTCTGGTGTACCGGACCGGCGCTTACGCCCCGAACGGCGTACCTTTCGCCAACGGCTTCAAGGATTACATCACCTTGATCAACGAGCGCGACGGCGGCGTGAATGGCGTCAGGATTGTGTATGAGGAATGCGAGACTGGCTACAACACCAAGGTTGGCGTTGAGTGCTATGAAAAAATGAAGTCGAGAAACCCGGCGGCGATTATCCCGAACTCGACCGGCATCACCTATCAGCTCATTCCCAAGTCGGCGGTGGATAAAATTCCGCTTTTGACGGTTGGGTACGGCCGCACCTCGGCGGCGGTGGGTTCCGTCTTTCCGTGGGTCTTCAATTACCCCGCGACATATTGGAGCCAGGCGACCGCCGTCATCCGCTACATTGGCGATCAAGTCGGCGGTTTGGATAAGTTGAAGGGTCAGAAAATCACCCACATCTATCACAACAGCGCCTACGGCAAGGAAGCCAATCCGACGCTTGAAGTGCTGGCGAAAAAATTCGGTTTCAAGCTGACCTTGCTGGCGGTCGACCACCCCGGTCAGGAACAGAAAGCCACGTGGTTGCAGATCCGCCGGAAAAAACCGGATTGGATATTCATGTCCGGTTGGGGCGTGATGAATCAGGTTGCCGTCAAGGAAGCCGCCGCCAACAACTTCCCCATGGACCATTTCATCGGTAACTGGTGGTCCGGTTCCGAAAACGACGTGACGCCGGCCGGCATGGGCGCGCACGGCTACAAATCAGCGACCTTCCATCCGTCGGGCTCCAACACCAAGATGCATGACGACATGCGCAAATATGTCTATGCGAAAGGCTTGGGCGCGGGCGAGGAAAGCCGCATCGGTGAAGTGTTGTATCTGCGCGGCATGATCAACTACGCCCTGGTGGTTGAAGGGATCAGCCGGGCGCAAAAGCATTTCAACGTTAAGGTGCCAAATGGCGAGCAGATGCGCTGGGCTTTGGAGCATCTGACCATGAAGGACGCCGACTGGGCCCGTCTTGGTCTGTCCGGGTTCCCGAACATCGACGTGACCTGCAACGACCACGAAGGCGCCAAGGGCGTTTTGTTCCAGCAATGGGACGCGAAGGCGAAAAAGTGGAACCTGGTGAGCGATTGGGTGCCCGTCATGCGCGATATCGTTCGCCCGATGATGGAAGCCGACGCGGCGAAATACGCCAAGGAAAACAACATCACCCCGCGCAAATGCATGTAATCGGGACGTAAAACCGATTGTGTAATTATACGGGTTAGCGAAAAAAGGCGCCATTAGCGACATGCCAAATCTTTTGACCGTGAATAATATCGAGGTGATCTACGATCACGTCATCCTGGTTCTGAAGGGGGTGTCGCTTGAGGTTCCCGAGGGGGGCGTCGTCGCCCTTCTCGGGGCCAATGGGGCTGGAAAATCCACGACATTGAAGGCCATTTCAAATCTTCTTGGGGCCGAACGCGGCGACGTCACCAAAGGGTCGATCACCTATGACGGCCAGGACGTTGCCGGGCTGGAACCGGACGACATGGTGAAGCGCGGCGTTATCCAGGTCATGGAGGGCCGTCGTTGTTTCGAGCATTTGTCGGTCGAGGAAAACCTGATGACCGGGGCGTTCACCCGGGGCGGTGCGCGCCAAGCCATCGCAGACGACCTTGAAATGGTGTACGATTACTTTCCCCGCTTGCGGGAAAGATCAAAGTCGCTGGCCGGGTATGTGTCCGGCGGCGAACAGCAAATGGTCGCGATTGGCCGCGCGCTTATGGCCCGGCCCCGGTTGATCCTGCTGGATGAACCGTCCATGGGGTTGGCGCCGCAATTGGTGAAGGAAATTTTCGAAATCGTCGCCCGGCTGAACAAGGAACAGAATGTTTCCTTCCTGCTGGCCGAACAGAATGTCTCCATCGCCCTGAACTATGCGAACACGGGTTATATTCTGGAAAATGGCCGCGTGGTGATGGAAGGCGACGCCAAGTCGCTGTCCGAAAACGAAGACGTAAAAGAATTCTATCTCGGCGTCAGTCAGGGCGACAAGGTCAGCTATAGCGACACCAAGCATTACCGTCGCCGCAAGCGCTGGCTCGCCTGATTCCGCCCCCAACCGCGCCAATTACGCCCGTGCAGGAAAACCACCTTGTGCCCATTCCCGGCGGAAGCGTCGCGGTTGAATGGAGTCGCCCTGCCGGGACAAAAGCGGGCGCGCCGGTGCTGGTGTTTCTGCACGAAGGTCTTGGCTGCATCTCCATGTGGAAGGATTTCCCCGCCGCCCTTGCGACCGCGACCGGTTGTCCGGCGCTGACATTTGATCGGCTTGGGCATGGAAAATCGAGCCCCGCCCCAGGCCCGGCGACCGAGTCCCGCGACGTGAATTTTTTCCAGACCGAAGCCTTCGATGTTCTGCCCGCCGTGTTGGGCGGCGCCGGGATCGCATCCAATGATGCGGTGTTGATCGGGCATTCCGACGGCGGCACCATCGCCTTGCTGCACGCCGGGAAATATCCGGTGCGCGCGGTGATTACCGAAGCCGCCCATGTTTTCGTCGATGATATATCCGTCGCCGGTCTTGCGGCGGCGCGGAAGGCCTGGCGCGAAACCGATCTGGAACGCCGTCTGGCGCGCCACCACGGGGCTAATACGGGCGCGATGTTCGGCGCCTGGTCGTCGATGTGGTCGGCGGACTGGTTTCGCGACTGGAACATCGAAGGCGCCCTGCCCGATGTCGTCTGCCCCGTTCTGGCGATACAGGGCGAAGACGATGAATACGGCGCCATGGCGCAACTCGACGCCATTGCGCGCGGCGTTTCCGGGCCGGTGGAAACCCTGCGCGTTCCCGATTGCGGCCATGCGCCCCATGTCCAGGCGCGGGCGGCGGTGGAAACGGCGATGGTCCGGTTCATCAACGCGCTGGATCCATGATGAAACCCCGCATTGACCGTTGGGCGATGAAACGGATACTTGTTGCCGCATGATCGATTTTCAAACCAGCCCGGATCGCTATCGGCATTGGATGATCGCCGTCGAAGGCCCGGTCGCGACCCTGACCATGGATGTCGCCGAAGACGCCGGGTTGGTTCCCGGCTATGATTTGAAGCTCAACTCCTACGATCTGGGCGTCGATATTGAACTCTACGACGCAGTGCAACGGTTGCGTTTCGAACACCCCGATGTACGGGCGGTGCTGGTCGTCTCCGCCAAGGACCGGGTGTTTTGCGCCGGCGCCAACATCGCGATGCTGGGTCAATCCAGCCACGCCGCCAAGGTGAATTTCTGCAAGTTCACCAATGAAACCCGGTTGGCCATCGAAGACGCCAGTGAACAATCCAACCACACCTATATCAGCGTCATCAACGGTACGGCGGCGGGCGGCGGCTACGAATTGGCGCTGGCGACCGATTACATCATTCTGGTCGATGACGGGTCCAGCGCGGTGTCCCTGCCGGAAGCGCCGTTATTGGCGGTGCTGCCGGGCACGGGCGGGTTGACGCGGGTGGTGGACAAGCGCCGGGTTCGCCGCGACCGGGCGGATTTTTTCTGCACCGTGACCGAAGGCGTTCGCGGCAAGCGCGCGCTGGACTGGAATCTGGTCGATGAACTGGCGCCGCGGTCGCGATTGATGGACGCCGCCCGTGAAAAGGCCGCCACGTTTATCGACGATGCGGTGGAACCGCGAACCGGAATCGCGTTGCCGCCGCTGGAGCGGACGATTACCGAATCCGACATTCACTACGGCGCGCTCGACATCACGCTGGACCGGGCGCGCGGTGTGGCGGCGATGACGGTGCGCGGACCGGGGACGGCGCCGCCAATCGACATCGCGGCCATCCTGGCGCAAGGCGCGGCGTTCTGGCCCTTGGCGTTGGCGCGCGATCTGGACGACGCCATTTTGCATCTGCGCGCCAATGAACCGACGCTGGGCGTCTGGGTGCTGCGGAGCGAAGGCGACATCGACGCCGTCGCGGCGGCGGACCGGGCGTTGCTGGATAACGCCGACCACTGGTTCGCGCGCGAAACCGCATTGTATTTGAAACGGGTGTTGAAGCGGCTCGACGTGTCCTCGCGCAGCCTGATCGCGCTGATCGAGCCGGGGTCCTGTTTCGCGGGGACCTTGTTGGAACTCGTTCTGGCGGCGGACCAAAGCTATATGCTCGACGGCGCGTTCGAGGACTCGAATTTGCCCCCGGCGGTGCTGCGCCCGACGGACGTGAATTTCGGATTGCTGCCGATGGGCAACGGGTTGTCGCGCCTGCAAAGTCGCTTTCTGGACGATGCGGATTCCGTTGCGGCGGTCCACGCGCAAACCGGCGCCGATCTGGACGCCCTGGCGGCGGAAGAATTGGGGCTGGTGACCTTCGCGCCCGACGACATCGATTGGGAAGACGAAGTGCGGTTGGCGGTGGAAGGGCGGACCGCCATGTCCCCCGACGCGTTGACAGGATTGGAAGCGAGTCTGCGCTTCGCCGGGCCGGAAACCATGGAGACGAAAATTTTCGCCCGCCTGACCGCGTGGCAGAACTGGATCTTTCAACGGCCCAACGCGGTGGGCGAGGACGGCGCGCTGGCGTTGTTCGGCACCGGTCGCCAACCGCCCTTCGATAGAAACCGTGTATAATGAGAACGAACGAACTTGCGGGTGAAACCCCATGAACATCGACTACAACGAACGCATCCCCAACAACGTCGATCTGGCGGACGACCGCCGTTTGCTGCGCGCGCTGGAACGCTGGCAGCCCGCCTATCTGAAATGGTGGGACGACATGGGGCCGGTCGACTCCTCCGACATGGACGTGTATTTGCGCACCGCAATTTCCGTGGAATCCGATGGCTGGGCGCATTTCGGCCATGTGCGGATGCCGGATTACCGCTGGGGTATTTTCCTGACCCCCCCGGAAGCGGACCGCAAAATCAATTTTGGCGCCCACAAAGGTGACCCCGCGTGGCAGACCGTGCCCGGCGAATACCGCTCGGAATTGCGTCGTTTGATCGTCACCCAAGGCGACACCGAACCGGCGTCCGTCGAACAACAACGAACGCTCGGGCGGTCCTGTCCGTCGCTGTACGATCTGCGCAATCTGTTTCAGGTCAATGTCGAGGAAGGCCGCCATCTGTGGGCGATGGTGTATTTGCTGCACGCCTATTTCGGCCGCGACGGGCGTGAAGAAGCCGACGAGATGCTGCACCGTCACGCGGGCGACCCGGACCGGCCGCGCATTTTACAGGCCTTCAACGAGATGACCGACGATTGGCTGTCGTTCTTCATGTTCACATTTTTTCAGGACCGCGACGGCAAGTATCAACTGGCCTCTCTGGCGGAATCCGGGTTCGATCCGTTGTCGCGCACCTGCCGCTTCATGCTGACCGAAGAAGCGCATCATATGTTCGTGGGCGAATCGGGGATCATGCGCGTCGTGCAGCGCAGCGCCGAATTGATGCGTGAACACGATACGGCGGATATTCGCGCCCATGGCGGCATCGACCTCGACACGATCCAGAAATTCATGAATTTCCACTACTCCATCTGCCTTGATTTGTTCGGGCAGGAAAAATCTACCAATGCGGCGAACTACTATTCCATGGGCCTCAAGGGCCGGTTTCAGGAAACCCGGATTGACGACGACCATGTGTTGGAAGATGCGGTTTTCATGGCGCCGGAACTTCGCGACGGCGGGGTTGTCATGGCGGAAACCCCGGCCCTGACCGCGACCAACGAACGGCTGCGTCAGGAATACGCCAAGGATTCCCAACGCGGTGTCAATCGCTTCAACAAGGTGCTGGCGCATTACGGAATCGGCCGCGAGTTGACCTTGCCCCATGAAGCCTTCAACCGCGCCATCGGCGCCTTCAGGGGGACGCACGTGACCCCGGACGGCCAGATTGTCGATGCGGAAACCTGGGCGCGCCGCCGCGGCGAATGGCTGCCGTCGGACGCCGATTACGCCTTCGTGAAATCGCTGATGACACCGGTCGTGGCGCCCGGCAGAATGGCTAACTGGATCGCCCCGCCGAAACGCGGCATCCACGGGCAACCGGTCGATTTCGATTACGTGCGGTTTCATTGAGTAAGGGGCTGGGGAGCAAGGGCCCGGGAAACATAAGGTGTCAGGCATGACTGAAGATCGCATCGTTATCGCCGGGGCGGGTCCGGCGGGGTTGGTTTGCGCCGCCATGCTGGCGCGTGCGGGCGTGTCCGTGACGGTTCTGGAGGCCGAACCTGCGCTGCCGCTGAATTTGCGCGCCTCGACGTTTCATCCGCCGACCCTGGATATTCTGGACGATCTGGGCGTCGCCGAACCGTTGATCGCGCAGGGCCTCAAGGCGCCGACCTTGCAATACCGCGACCGCGCGACTGGCCTGATCGCGCAGTTCGATTTCGGCGACATTGCGGACATGACGCGCCATCCCTACCGGGTGCAATGCGAACAGTTTCGCTTGAATCAGGCCATTCTTGAAAAGCTGGGTCCGATGGAAAATGTCGACATCCGGTTTGGCGCAAAGGTTGTCGGCGTCGAACAGGATGACGATGGCGCGGCGGCGGTGCTGGCGGACGGCGAACGGGTTCGGGGCCGTTATCTCGTCGGCGCGGAAGGCGCGAATAGCGCGGTGCGGGACGCTGCGGGCATCGACTTCGAAGGGTTCACCTGGCCGGAACGGTTCCTCGTGGTCAGCACGCCGTTCGATTTCACCAAGCCTTTTCCCGATTTATGCATGGTCAATTATTTCGCCGATCCGGAGGAATGGTATTTCCTGCTCAAAGTGCCGGGCCTCTGGCGCGCCATGTTCCCCACCAGGGCGGAAGAAGACGAAGAGTCCATCATGGCGGATGAAACGGCGCAGCGTCGCCTGCGGCGGGTGCATGATTCCGGCGCGCCGTATGAGGTGAAACACAAGACCCTGTATCAGGTGCATCAACGCGTCGCGGGGCGCTACCGGGCGGGACGCTGTTTTCTGGCCGGGGACGCGGCGCATATCAACAACCCGCTGGGCGGCATGGGCATGAATGGCGGCGTGCACGACGCGCATAATCTGGGGCGAAAACTGGCCCAGGTGATGACGGGCGCCGCCGCGCCGGACATCCTCGATCAATACGAAGCCGAACGCCGGCCCGTGGCGCTGGAATACATCAACAAGCATACGATTCGGAACAAACGGAATCTGGAAACCGCCGATGCGGCGGAACAGGCGGCGTTTCGCCAGGAACTGGCCGACACGAAGGCCGACCCGGAAAAGACCCGCGCCTACCTGCGTCGCGTATCGATGATCGCCAGTCTCGAACAACCCTGAACAAGGAATAAACAACCATGGCCGTCACCAAGGAACACAAGGAATTCCACGCCGTCGATTTCGCACAGGGCTGGCGAACGCCCGAAGGATATCCGGCCGGAATTCAGCAGAAAATACTGTCCGGCTCGATTGACGAGGCCGCCAAGCGCGGTAGCCGCTCGCGCCTGTTGCGGTTCGAACCCGGCGTCTACACGACCGCGCCCTTCGTCCACGATCATTGGGAAGAAGTGTATCTGGTCAGCGGCGACTTAACCGTCGGCAACGATGAAAACGGCGACGGCGGCGAACCGTTTCAGGCGGGCACCTACGCCTGCCGCCCGCCGGGCGCGCCGCATGGCCCGTTCAAGTCAAACGGTGGCTGCGTGCTGTTCGAAATTCACTACTACGACCCGGCGTAGCCCCCTCACGCAATCGAGACGTACCAGCCGCCGTTCACGTGGATGGTTTGCCCGGTGGTGAAACGCCCGCCGGGGCCGCAGAGCAGGCGCACGGTGGCGGCGATTTCCTGGGGTTTGCCGCCGCGTCCCAGCGGGATTGGCTTGTCCTGGAAGTGCTGGGACATCTCATCGCGGTCGTGATGTTCGATATGCCCCGGCGCGACGCAATTGACCGTGATCGCCTGGGGCGCGAGTTCGATGGCGAGCGCCGCCGTCAATCCCGATAACCCCGCCTTGGCGGTCGCCACCGCCGTGCGGTTCTTGACCCCGGCCTGACCGGATACGCCGCCGATGTTGACGATGGACCCCACGCCGTGTTGGCCCAGATGGGGAATGGCCGCCCGGCTGCACAGGAATGCGGTGTTCAACGTGCTGGCCTGCACCGCCCGCCAGTCCTCGAACGAGGTTTCGGTCAACGGTTTGGCGACGCGGTGCGCGACGTTGTTGACCAGAATATCCAGCCGCCCGAAGGCGTTCACCGCCGCATCGATCAGCCCCGCTGCGCCGTCGGGGTCGGATACGTCGGCCATGTGGATCAGCGCGCGGCCCCCGGCCGCTTCGACTTCGGCGGCCACCGCGTCGGCGGCGTCGCGCGATGAGCGGCCATTGATGACGACATTGGCGCCCGCATCCGCGAACGCCAAGGCGACGGCGCGACCGATGCCGCGCACGCTGCCCGTGACGACGGCGGCCATGCCGTCGAGTTCTTTTCCGTCCGACATGGCCGGTTCCCCTTTTACTGGATAATTTTGGTTAGGCCATTTCAAACTTGTCGCGTTTGACCTTGCCCATGTTCATGCCTTCCATGCGGATCAGGTGTGTGGAGGCGGTTCGCGTCGGTGAATGGACCTTGCCGACGCCATAAGCGACCGCGACGCCGGGCGTCATCGAATAGGTTTTGGCCACCTTGACCTTGCCGGGATTACCATCCGCCGGGGCTTGCAGAACGTCATATTCGTTCATTTTTGTCTCGCCCTTCGCCTGACCGTAAATCGCCCAGGCCGGGCCGTGGTCATGCGGGCCGCTTTCTTTTGGGCCTTTGTAGACGTGGGCGATAATGCAGAACCCCAGTTCCGCATCTTCGTAAATGATATTGCGTTCGGAATCCGCGTTCGGACCCAGATGCTCGTTCAGAACTTCGTCGCTGACGAGGAATTTTTCGAGGCCCTGGCGGACTTTTTCAAGCCCGGAATCGCTGGAATCCTGTTTCAGAATGTCGTGACACTCGGCGGCGAATTGATCGAGGACTTGGCCCATATCTCATGTCTCCTTGGGTGGGTGGTTCGTTTGGCGAATATATTCGTGACATTGAATGCGTTAAGGGTGGGTGCGTCAAGGCTATGGTTAGATCAAGCGACTTCGAACAATCCCGCCGCCCCCATGCCGCCGCCGACGCACATGGTGCACACCACGTATTTCGCGTTGCGGCGTTTGCCTTCGATCAGCGCGTGGCCGACCATGCGCGATCCGCTCATGCCGAACGGGTGGCCGATGGAGATGGCGCCGCCGTTGACGTTCAGCTTTTCCATGGGAATGCCGAGTTTGTCGCGGCAATAGACGACCTGGGTGGCGAAGGCTTCGTTCAATTCCCACAAATCGATGTCGTCCATGGTCAGGCCGTGGCGCTCCAGCAGGCGCGGCACCGCGTAAATCGGGCCGATGCCCATTTCGTCGGGTTCGCATCCCGCGACCGCCAGTCCACGATAAACGCCGAGCGGTTCGATATTGCGTTGTTCGGCCAGCTTGGCGTTCATGACGACGCAGGCCGACGCCCCGTCGGACAACTGACTGGCGTTGCCGGCGGTGATGAAGCCGCCGTCGCCGACGACAGGTTTCAGGGCCGAAAGCCCGTCCATGTTGGTCGTCGGGCGGTTGCCTTCGTCCTGTTCCAGGGTGACTTCCTGTTCGCTGATCTCTCCGCTTGCTTTGTCGGCGACCAGTTTGATCGTCGTCATCGGCACGATTTCGTCGTCGAAACGCCCGGCCTGTTGGGCGGCGGCGGTGCGAAGCTGGCTTGTCAGGGAATATTCGTCCTGCACGTCCCGGGTCATGCCGTAACGATTGGATACGGTTTCCGCCGTCTGGATCATGGTGTCGTAGATCGCCGGTTTGTGGTCTTCGAGCCACGCGCTGTGCGCATGGAAATCGTTGCTGTGGTCGTTCAGGGTCAGGCTGACCGATTCCAGCCCGCCCGCCACCATCACCGGCACGTTATCCACGATGACCCGTTGGGCCGCCATGGCGATGGTTTGCATGCCGGATGAACAAAACCGGTTGACCGTGGCGCCGGCCGTGGTTTCCGGCAACCCGGCGCGCAGCGCGATCTGGCGGGCGATGTTGCCGCCGGTGGCGCCTTCGGGCGCGGCGCAGCCCATCAGCACGTCTTCGACCTCGCCCGGGTCAACGCCCGCGCGTTCGACCGCATGGGCGACCACATGCCCGCCCAACTCCGCGCCGTGGGTGTTGTTGAAGGCGCCGCGATAGGCTTTCCCGATGGGCGTTCTGGCGGTGGAAACGATGACAGCTTCGGTCATGACTACTCTCCCAGGTGGCGCAACCGAAACGGATGGTTCCCATTCGTTTCGATCGGTTGCCCCACAAAATTAATACGTTGGTGGTCTGATTCACGAAATGCTTGGGAACCAAGCGTTTCGATCAGACCACAGGTGAACTGATTATGCTTTATCTATACGATACGGCGATGGTTCCCGAAACTATTTGATTCACCATTTATGGGGCAGGACGCGGACATGGACATGGACATGGACTTTGAAACAATCAAATACGCGGTGACCGATAATATTGCGCGCATCACGTTGAACCGGCCCAAGGCCGCGAACAGCATGAACAAACAGATGGCGCATGATTTGATGATGGCCGCCATCGATTGCGACGAAAATTCCGATGTCCGCGCGGTGCTGTTGACCGGGGCGGGCAAGATGTTCTGCGCGGGCGGGGATCTGAAATCGTTTCACGCCAAGGGCGATGCGCTGCCGTCGGAAATAAAGGAAATGACGATCTATCTGCACGGCGCGAATTCCCGTTTCGCCCGGATGGACGCGCCGTTGATCGTCGCGGTCAACGGCACCGCGGCGGGCGCGGGGATGAGTCTGGCGGTGTCCGGCGACCTGGTGTACGCCGCGCGCTCGGCCAAATTCACCATGGCCTATACGGCGGCCGGGTTGTCGCCCGATGGCAGTTCGACCTATTTCATGCCCCGGCTCATCGGGTTGCGGCGCACCCAGGAATTGATGCTGACCAACCGGGTGTTAAGCGCGGACGAAGCGCTGGACTGGGGGCTCCTCAACGGCGTCCATGACGACGACGCGGTGTTGGGTGCGGCGCAAGCGGTGGCCGAGACGCTGGCGACCGGGGCCACGCGATCCTTTGGCAGCGTGAAAAAACTGTTGAACGACAGCTTCACCAACACCCTGGAAACCCAGATGGAGCTGGAAGCGCGCGGCATCGCCGCCGCCGCGCAAACCCGCGACGGCGCGGCCGGGATCGAGGCGTTCGTGAACAAGAAAAAGGCCGACTTTACCGGGGAATAACGCCTGTCTTTGTGCGCCTACCCCTGCATCGCTTTCGCCTTGGCGACCTTGGCTTGCACGCGTTCCTTCAACTTGTCGACGTCGACGACGAAGCGGGTGTGGGTACAGGTGCAGACTTCGTCGATGCCGTCATGGGCGACCACGTCGAAGGTGATCTTGCGGCGGTCGATTTCCTTGACCGTTATGGTGATGTCCACCGACATGCCCAGTGGGCTGCCCGC
>JABJJH010000575.1 GCA_018660965.1 Rhodospirillaceae bacterium
CGCCAAGATGACGCAGATGGAGAACCGCATCGTCCTGACCCGGTTCAAGGATGGCTATGGCCCGGTCGGCGCGTACTTCCTGCATCTCAAGACCTATACCGAAAACGTGAATGGGGAAAACTACGAACCCACCTGGTACGAAAACACCAAGGAGTTGGTCGGGGATTACATCGACCGGCATCCGGTACCGACGTGCCTGCGCAACCACGCCTTCCTCGAAGAAGTGAAGGCCGGCCGCGGCCCCATCCGCATGGTGACCAAGGAAGCGTTCCAGGACCCGCACAAGGAACAGGTCGGCTGGGAAAACTTCCTGGGCATGACCATCGGCCAGGCCGTCGTTTGGGCGTCGCAGAACATCGATCCAAAGGAAATCAATCCGGAACTGACCACCTCCGAGCCCTACGTCATGGGCTCGCACGCCACGTGTTCCGGCGCGTGGGCCAGCGGACCGGAAGACTACGCCCCCGACGCCTACCAGTGGGGATACAACCGCATGATGACCGTCGACGGCCTGTTCGGCGCCGGCGACACCATCGGCGGGACGGCGCACAAGTTCTCGTCGGGGTCGTTCACCGAAGGCCGGATCGCCGGGAAAGCCGCGATCAAATACGTGGATGATCTGGGCAACGACCAGCCCGAGATCAGTGAAAAAGAGTACGAAGACCTCGAGCAGGTGATCTTCCAGCCGATGGAAAACTACGAAATCGGCCGCAACGAAATCACGGGGGGCACCGTGTCGCCCAGCTATCTCCTGCCGATGCATGGTCTGCAGCGTCTTGAAAAGATCATGGACGAATATGTCGGCGGCATCAGCGCCCACTACACGACCAACGAACAGCAGCTCCTCCGCGGTCTAGAGTTGCTGAACATGCTGAAGGAAGACCTCCCCCACCTCGGGGCCGAAGATTTGCACCAGCTGCAACGGTCGTGGGAACTTCAACACCGGGTCATGGCGTCGGAATGCGTGACTCACCACACGATGTTCCGGACGGAAACACGCTGGCCGGGGTACTACTATCGCGCCGACCATCCCAAGCTGGACGATACCGACTGGCATTGCTTCACCCTGTCCCAGTACGACAAGGAATCCGATGAATGGGCGATGGAAAAAGCGCCCGTGTATCACATCATCGATTAAGCGGGGTCGCCTCGAAAGGCGGTTCATCGACATAAATAAACCGAAGGGCGCCACGCATCGGCGCCCTTCTTTTATGTGGTTGCCGCTTCATACGGGGCGGTTGCGCGGACGCCTTACCGCGACGCCCCCAAAACGACCAATAGGGCGAAGACGATCCTCTGACGGAAATCCCGTCGGATATCACCGCGCTGATGCATGTCGCGCCGGGTCACGGTGACGCTCGTGCGGCGTTGCGCGACGCCAATGTATAAAATTCACACGCAGGCGGCGACGGAATCCTGTCGTCGCAAACACGGATTTCCGCTGCATAGCGAAAATCAATCTCCATTGATCCTGGCTATAATTAAATATTGTGTCCCTTTAATTCACGACGGATGGCCCTGTTGCCCATCCGGTAGCCGGGATGTGCGGTCTCGATCGTGTGCGGTTACGTATAGGAGGGCCAAGTTGTTTTGGTTGCCTATATTTTTATCACCAAGCTCGACGAATTCCTGATGTGTTGTTACATTGCCGTTAGCTTCACTCTCAAATATTCACTGCGAATTAGGAAATAATTAATGCATCGAATCCTTACACTCATCGGCTTGGCCGGTTTTTTACTCGTTACGACCTCGGCCCCGTCTAAAGCGGTGTTAACGACGTACAATTTCACGGGCCATTTTTCGGGCTTCGTCACCTTCGATCTTATTGGAGACGACGCTTTTAAGAGCGCTACAGCGCTACAATTAACGACCCCGCTTCTCCCGGGCTTTGTCCATGATCAAGCTTTTCTATTCGATTTCATTGATGGGTCTGCGGGCCCTGAATTTCTTTCCGTCGATTTGACGAATGTTATCTTAGATAATGGGCCGGTCACGGCGATCAACGATTCCAACTTCGCTTTTGAAGGTACAGTTTTCACTGGCACTGAAGAAATTAACAATCTTGCCGGCGGGTTAACGCTTGCCTTGGTTAATGTGAACGAACCCAGTCAAATTGTTTTGGTAGGCCTTGGCTTGGCGGGCTTTTTCGCCATGCGGCGGCGTCAAAAATTGCGTCAGGCCTAACGACGTCAATTTTCAACTCACGGCACAACCCTCCACGATACCGTTGAATATCCGTCTTGAGCGTGGAGGGGCCGGTGGGTCCCTCCTGCTCATAAACTGAATTGCTTTATTCAATTGCCATCAAGATCGTGGATTTTCCCGCCCTCAGCCTTAGAGAAATTAAAGGGACACAATACTATTTCAACAACCCGCCATAGTCCCCGGCGGCGGCGCGGGCGAGGGCTTCTATGTGGATGCCCGCGCAATCGACGATTGGGACGCCGCAATCCTGTCCGTCGAAGGCCAGGAACAAATCGGTGCCGCCCAGCATGACCGCTTCCGCGCCGTGGTCGTTGCACAGGCGTTGGGCGACGGCAAAGAACAGCGCGCGTTGCGATTCGCTCACCTGGCCGGACACCGCCATATCGATGTAGTTCTGATTCACCTGACCGCGTTCGGGCTCGTCGGGAACGATGATGTCGGCGCCGCTCAGGCCGCCGTAAAATCGCGTCTCCATGACCACGCGGGTGCCAATCAGGCCGACTTTCTTCAGGTTTTGGGCCTGAAGAACGCTATCAACTTCCTCTATTATGTCGATGAGCGGCAGCGGCGAGATTTTTCGAAGGTCGTCGATGCAAAAACTGCCGCCGATGGACGTAATGGCCGCCGCCTGGGCGCCCGCCGCCTTCATCCGCCCGATCAGGGTCGCAAAGATCGCGGCCTGGGCGGCGGCGTCTCCGCAATCCAGGTTGCCGATCAAGGTGGGGGCGTCCGCGTGCGCGATCGTCAACTCCAGCGTCTCGCCCCTGGCGGCGAGCGCGCGAATGAGACCCCTGTAATAATAATCCGTCGCGGCGGGCCCGATGCCGCCTATAAGGCCAATATGCATAATCTTGAGTCCTGAATTAGGGCTATCAGGTCGCGTAGGCGAGCGGCAACGCCGTGGTGAATTTGATCTGTTCCATGGCGAAGCTCGAACTCACATCCGATAAATCCGCCGCCTGGATCAGGCGTTTATACACCGCGTCATACCCCGCGATATCCGGCGCGACAATGCGGAGAAGATAGTCCACCTCCCCGCTCATGCGATAGAGTTCCACGACCTCGTCGATTTCCGCGACCACCTTGGCGAAGCGTTCGAGCCATTCGTAATTATGCTGGCTTGTCTTGACGCCGACGAACACGGTAACACCAAGGTTCAGCTTTTCCGGGTTCAACAGCGCCACGCGGCGTTCGATAACGCCCGATTCCTCCATGATCCGGATGCGCCGCCAACACGGCGTGGCCGACAATCCAACGCGGTCGGCGATGTCGCTGACGGACAAGGTTGAATCCGTTTGTAGCTGCGCGAGAATTTTCTTATCCAGGTCATCCATTGGTCGATAATACCATGAAATATAGCAAGCGTGAAATAATATACTATGAAACCACCGGTTTCGAAGAAACTTTGAAAAAACATACCGCCAAAACAATTGTACGATATGAACCAGATGCACAAAGAGGCCAGATGTACAAAGAGGATGAATTTCATGATTAAACGACTTTTCACCGAACACCCCGCCAGCGTGGACGAGACTTATGGCGAGCATTTGATCGCCGCGTCGTCCTTTAGCTGGGCAATGTTCATCGCCAGTCTGGCGTGCCTGGTTCACGCCGCCTTGCCGTTTATGTTTGTTCGCACCGGCAGCGCCGCGATTGAAACGCTATACGACCGCATGGTCGCCAATCGCCGTCAATTCGAGGAAGGACGCCTCGCCAAACGCGCCGCGTAACGCTGGCTTGCCATAGAAACTCCTTAATTACGGCATGGTTCAGGGCGATTGTTCCCTCCTTTCAAGGAACAAGACCATCCGGTATAAATGCGAATGATTATCGCCCATATTACCGACACGCATATTCTACCCAGTGGCGACCCCGCGCCCAAAGCCGCCATTCGCGCGAACGCCCTGCGCCGCTGCGTCGCCGATATCGCGCGGCTGGCGCCGGATCTGGTCATCCACACCGGCGACGCCACGCAACATGGCGACCCGGAAGAGTACGCGCATTTTAAGGAACTTTTGTCGGACATCGAAGCGCCGATATACATGACGCCCGGTAATCGCGATGAACGGTCCGCGATGCGCGGCGCCTTCGCCCATTTGCCGGAATCCGGCGAATTTCTGCACTATGCGGTGGAGGATTACCCGGTACGTCTGGTCGCCTTCGACACGACCGGGCCGCACCCGCGAAAAGGCTTCGCCTGCGAAGAGCGGATCGACTGGTTCGAGCGCACCCTGGCCGCGGCGCCGGACCGCCCGACCATCGTGTTCATGCACCACCCGCCGCTCGACATCGAAGCGCTCTATGAAAACGGGTATAACGATTCCGCGCAGGCCGCCGCGCTGGAACGCGTCATCGCACGCCATCCGCACATCATTCGGGTGTTGTTCGGGCATGTGCATTTTTCGAAATGTTTCGACTGGGCCGGGTCGCTGGCCTCGACGATGGGCAGCGTCGCCGTCGATGTGCGCAAGGGCATGGACGGCAGCGGACGCGACGCCGAGCCCCTATATCAGGTGCACACATGGGAAAATGCCGAGGATGGGGCCGGAACCCTGACGACGCAGACGCGTATTCCATCGCCATAATCCGGCCCATCGCAATCCGGGAGAACATGACCATGCGCATGATCACCACAATTTTTATCGCCGCAATTTTTGTGGCCACCGTGGCGCTGGCCCCGGTTCAAACCCTCGCGGCGGGGTCCGCTGCTCATTCCGGGCATGCCGGACATACCAAAGCCGCGCCCTATGCCGGACAGCAGCACCGGGGGATCAAATCATTGTCGGCGACGGACATTGACGATCTGCGCAACGGGCGCGGATGGGGGCTGGCCAAGGCGGCGGAATTGAACGGCATGCCCGGCCCGGTTCATGTGTTGGAACTGCGCCGGGAAATCGGCCTGTCGGCGTCGCAGATAACGGCGATCGAGGCGCATTTCGACGCCATGAAGGCGAAAGCAGTGCCCTTGGGAAAAACACTGATCGAACGCGAAGCGCGGCTGGAGCGCGCCTTCGCCAACCGCGACATCGACGGCGCGAAATTAAAGGCGCTCTTGTCGGACATCGCGGCGACGCGCGGCGAACTCCGCTTCGTTCACCTCGCCGCACACCTGGAAACCCCGGCGATTTTATCCCCCGATCAGATCAAGACCTACAACCGACTGCGCGGGTACTAGACCGGATCAAAATTGATCCGCGCCTATCTGCATTGTCGGAATTCATAGTCATGGCATGGATTTTGCTTTATTAATTTCAGGCAATTTATCGTAGGTCGATATGATGGAACAGGCGGGGCCAAATTGCCCCCATTCGTTATAATATTGGTCTGCTTAATTGTTGGATGTATGGGACCGACTACAATAGCTAGGGTCCGACATGCGCATTTATAAGGTTTGCAAGGGAAGCTTAATCATGACTGTTAAATACATCTTCCGTACGCTTGGTGCTGCAGTTTGTATTCTGATGTTTTCAACCAGCGTACAGGCAGATCATCGTTGGGGCGCGTATCATTGGGCGCGTAGCGCCGCAGTTGAAATTAATTTAAAGGTGGTGAACAGCACCACCGGAGATTGGACGCCGGTGCTTTCCGATTCCATCGCCGAGTGGAATGTATCGGAGATATTTGAATTAGGTATCGACAGGGATGACACTTCCAAACGCACACGGAAACGGTGCAATTCGGTTACGGGTCAAATGCGCGTCTGCAATGCAGCTTATGGCTATAATGGCTGGCTCGGAATGGCCACGATTAACATTGACGCGGAATCTCATATTGTCAAAGGTACGGCTAAGGTGAACGACAGTTATTCCAGCTACTGGGCGATTGAGGGAGAGATGAACCATGTCCTGTGCCAGGAGATGGGACATGTGTTCGGTCTTGGCCATACGAGTGAGGATGGTTCTTCCCAATTGACCTGTATGGATTACTCTTCTGATCCGGGCAGTCAGTGGCCCAATGAACATGATTATGACTTGTTGACCGTGATCTATGATCAAGTTGATGCCTACAACAGCTACGATGACTCCGTCGGCGGCGGCGGTGGGGGTGATACAAAGCCATGCCGCGGTAAAAAATGCCCCAATTTTGGCGAGCCTGAAATTCCCCCGATGGGTGTCCGGGTTCACAGAGGGCGCAACCATGAAGTCTGGGTGGCGCGTGGTCGCGCTGACTCTCTTTGGATTCACCATGTAAGGCTGGTTCCAGAAGAATATCGATAATATTCTGTTTCCAGGATCGCAATATAAAGCGAATTTCCGACAGTTCGGATGAACAGATGGTTAGAGCTAAAGCGGCGGTCTTCGGATCGCCGCTTTCTTATGACCTCATATGATCACTTAGGGTCTTGGTTGTGTAAAAACACTCGGGCAAACCGGGTCGCGCCGGTTTTGTTAGAGAACTCGCGTGGGATCAATCGACGACGTGATTTCGAGGCCATTTTGGCTTTCAAGCGGTGTTTTGCGGTTATGAGGGCGCTCCGA
>JABJJH010000126.1 GCA_018660965.1 Rhodospirillaceae bacterium
AAGATGGGCGATCCGGGCCGCCGCTTGCGCCCGGGCCAGCCGGACGACGACCCCTATTATTTTCACGTCTTCAACGCCAACAAGAAATCCATCGCCGTCAATTTGAAGTCGGATTCGGGCCTGGCGCTGGTCAAGGACATGATAGCCAAGGCCGATGTGATGGTGGAAAATTTCGCCCCCGGCGCCATTGAACGCCTCGGCCTGTCCTATGACGTGGTCCGGGAGATCAACCCCGGCATCATCTACGCGCAGATCAAGGGCTTCGGCGAGGGCAGCCCGTATGAGAAGAACCTCGCTTTCGACATGATCGCCCAGGCCGCCGGCGGCACCTTCAGCGTCACCGGGGAGGCGGATGGACCCCCGACCCGGCCCGGCATTTCCATCGGCGATACGGGCACCGGCATGACGATGGCCTTCACCATCGCGAGCGCCCTGCACAAGCGCAAGGAAACGGGCGAGGGCCATCACCTGCAGGTCGCCATGCAGGACGCAATCCTGCACTATATGCGCACCAATTTCGCCACCACGGGGCGCACCGGCAAACCGGCGGGGCGCGCGGGCAGCAAAATCGCGGATTCCCAATCGGCGCCGAAGGGATTGTTCCCTTGCGCGCCCGGCGGGCCGAACGACTACGTCTACATCTCCACCAGCGCCGCCAATCCGGAACACTGGAACCGGTTGTTGAAGGTGGTTGGGCGCGAGGATTTGATTGGCGACGAACGCTACCTCACGCCGCATGACCGCGCGGCGAACGAGCCGGAAGTGGACGAGATCGTCGCTACCTGGACCCGCACCAAAACCAAATTCGAGGCGATGGAGCAGGTCGGCGGGGAGGGCATTCCGGTCGGTCCGGTGCTGGACACCATGGAGTTGAACAACGACGTGACCTTCGAGCAGCGCGGCATCATGCAGACCATGGTTCATCCGGCGCACAAACCGTTCAAGATGCCGACCTGGCCGGTGCGGGTGGACGGGCGGCCGACTCGCATAAAACCGTCGCCGATGCTCGGCCAGCACACCGATGACGTGCTGCGCGACTGGCTGGAACTGGACGGCGACGCGGTGGCGGGCCTCAAGGCCGACGGCGCGGTGACGTGACCGGCGGAGGCCGCCGCGCGGCGGTCGCGTCTTTTGGAAACGCGCGGTCGGTTACGACATTGTAAACAGCTACAACAGAACCCGGCTCCGATGCCTTGAGTACAAAGCTCCTCTCGAAGTGCTTAACAATCTCACGGGACACAACACCTTCGCGGGCATGACGAATATCAGGGTGTCGAATCTTTTTTGGCGCCTCTTGAATTCCATTAACATAAGATTATATACCCAATACATGACTTTCCCGCCTGATGCGAGGGCGCGTCGGGATTGTGGAAATGTTAATCGATGCTAACCCATGCTAACTAATTAAAGGGGGGCCGGTTATCATTTCGCCGTTCTGAGGCGCGGCGGCTGTAACCGCCAATTTGAAGGGAACATCACGATGAATGAAACGACGCAACGCATGATCGACGAGGCCATCGACATCGTCGCCGCTTATGGCCTCGACGTTATTGGCGCGATTGTCATTCTGATTGTCGGTTGGACGGTCGCGGGCTGGTCGACGGGCGCGGTTCGCAAGCTGTTGTCAAAGACCGGCAGGGTCGATGAAACGCTGCGCGTGTTTTTCGCCAGCTTCGCCCGCTATGTGGTTCTGGCGATTACCATCCTGGCGGTGCTGTCGCAATTCGGCGTTCAAACCGCCAGCCTGATTACGATCTTCGGCGCGGCGGGCCTCGCCATTGGTCTGGCCTTGCAGGGCACGCTCAGTAATCTGGCCGCCGGGGTCATGTTGCTGTTCTTCCGTCCGTTCAGAATCGGCGATTACGTGGAGGCGGGCGGGGTCGCCGGAACGGTCAAGGCCATCACCTTGTTCGTCACCGAACTGGCCACGCCGGACAACGTGCAGATTCTGGTGCCCAACGGTCAGGTCTGGGGATCGTCGGTGCGGAACTATAGCCATCATCCAACGCGGCGGGTCGATCTGGCGCTGGGCATCGCCTATGAAGACGACATCGACGCCGCGACCAGGGTTATATTGGACACGGTAAGCGCCGATGCGCGCGTGCATGGCGACCCGGAACCCATGACGGCGGTGTCGGAACTGGCGGACAGTTCGGTCAATTTCGTCATCCGCGTGTGGTGCGACGCCGGGGATTACTGGGACGTCAAATTCGATTTGACGAAGGCGTTGAAACAAAAACTCGACGCCGCCGGAATCTCAATTCCCTACCCGCAGCGAACCGTTCATCTGGTTCAACCGGGCGAGGGTTAGGCGTCCTTCGTTTCCCGGGCGATGGCGCGCCAGCCAATGTCGCGGCGGCAGAAGCCTTCCGGCCAGTCGATCCGGTCGATGGCGTTGTAGGCCTTGGCCTGCGCTTCGCCGACCGAGGCGCCAACGCCGGTCACGTTCAACACCCGCCCGCCCGTCGCGATCAACTGACCCTGGGCGTCGCGATCGGTGCCCGCATGGAACACAAAGACGTCTTCGTCGGCTTCGGCAGCGTCCAGATTATTGATGGAAGACCCTTTTTCGTAGCCGTCCGGATACCCCTGAGCCGCCATGACGACGCTCATCGCGACTTCGTCGCGCCAACGCAGGTCGAAGGTTTTCAGGACCCCGTCATGGGCCGCGATGAGGGCGGGCAGGATGTCCGACCTGATCAGGGTCATCAGCACCTGGCATTCGGGGTCGCCGAAACGGACATTGTGTTCGATCAGTTGCGGCCCGTCCGACGTGATCATCAGACCGGCGAACAGGACGCCTTTGTAAGGGCGGCCTTCGGCTTTCATGCCTTTGATCGTCGGCAGGATGATTCGTTCCATGACGGCGTCGATCTGGAATTCGGTCATGATCGGCGCCGGGGCGTAGGCGCCCATGCCGCCCGTGTTGGGGCCCTTGTCGCCGTCGAACGCCGCCTTGTGATCCTGCGCCGAC
>JABJJH010000125.1 GCA_018660965.1 Rhodospirillaceae bacterium
CCCCCAGCATGACACAAACTGCCGCAACGATATCCCCCTCGCAAGCCTCCAACCCGGCGGGCGACGATTCGGACGCCCCGCAACGTGGCGGCGGCGGCAGGCCATTCGAGTTGGTGTCCGACTTTGAACCGGCGGGCGACCAGCCCCAGGCCATCGATCAGCTTATCGCGGGTTTGGAACAGGGCGAACGCGATCAGGTGTTATTGGGGGTGACCGGGTCCGGCAAGACCTTCACCGTCGCCCAGACAATCCAGCGCCTGCAACGCCCCACCCTTGTCCTGGCGCCGAACAAGACGCTGGCGGCGCAGTTATACGGGGAAATGAAAAGCTTTTTCCCCAATAACGCCGTCGAATATTTCGTGTCGTATTACGATTATTATCAGCCCGAAGCCTATGTGCCGCGCTCGGACACCTACGTGGAAAAGGAATCCTCGGTCAATGAACAGATCGACCGCATGCGCCACGCCGCGACCCGCTCGCTGCTGGAAAATGACGACGTCATCATCGTCGCTTCAGTGTCCTGCATCTACGGCATCGGCGCGGTGGAAACCTATTCCAAGATGACCATCACCGTGGAAGTCGGCATGACCGTCGACCCACGCACCGTGATGAGGCAACTGATCGAGCTGCAATACAAACGCAACGACAACAATTTCTATCGCGGCATGTTCCGCGTGCGCGGCGACACCATTGAAATATTTCCCGCCCACTATGAAGATCGCGCGTGGCGTCTGTCGATGTTCGGCGACGAGGTCGAATCCATCGACGAATTCGACCCCCTGACCGGCGACAAAACGGCGTCGCTGGAGTCCATCAAGCTGTACGCCAACAGCCACTACGTCACCCCGCGCCCAACCCTGCTGCAGGCTATCGCAGGCATCAAGGTGGAGTTGAAGGAACAACTCGATTTTCTGCACAGCGAAGGAAAATTGCTGGAGGCGCAGCGGCTGGAGCAGCGCACCCGATTCGACGTCGAGATGATCGAGGCGACAGGCGTGTGCGCCGGCATCGAAAATTATTCGCGCTACCTGTCCGGCCGCAACGCCGGGGAGCCGCCGCCGACGCTGTTCGAATATCTGCCCGACAACGCGATCCTGATGGTCGATGAAAGCCACGTCACCGTGCCGCAACTGGGCGGCATGTACCGGGGCGATTTCAGTCGCAAATCAACGTTGGCGAAGTACGGCTTTCGCCTGCCGTCCTGCATGGACAACCGACCGCTGAAATTCGAGGAATGGGAGGCCATGCGCCCGCAAACCATCTTCGTGTCCGCGACGCCGGGCCCATGGGAAATGGAGCGCACGAGCGGCGTGTTCGTGGAGCAGGTTGTCCGTCCCACCGGGTTGATCGACCCGGTCTGCCATATCCGCCCGACCGAACATCAGGTCGATGATTTGCTGGCCGAATGCAAACTCTGCGTGACGGCCAATCAACGTGTGCTGGTGACGACGCTGACCAAGCGCATGGCCGAGGATTTGACCGAATTCATGATCGAAGCGGGGCTCAAGGTCCGCTACATCCATTCCGACGTCGAAACGCTGGAGCGGATCGAGATCATCCGCGATCTGCGGCTGGGCGCGTTTGACATACTCGTCGGCATCAATTTGCTGCGCGAAGGCCTCGACATTCCCGAATGCGCGCTGGTTGCGATCCTGGACGCCGACAAGGAAGGCTTCCTGCGGTCGCGCACCTCGCTGGTCCAGACCATCGGCCGCGCGGCGCGCAATATCGATGGGCGCGTCCTTCTGTACGCCGACGTCATGACGGGTTCGTTGACCTACGCGATTGACGAAACCAACCGTCGGCGTGAGCGTCAACAGGCCTATAACGCCGCGCACGGCATCACGCCGGAAAGCGTGCGGAAACAGATCAACGATATTATCGGTTCGGTGTACGACCGCGATCATCTCACCGTGGACCTTGGCGATTCGAAGATGTCGCATCTGGTGGGCATGGACATCAAAACCTACATCGCGGCGCTGGACGCCCAAATGCGCACCGCCGCGGCGGATTTGGAGTTCGAGGAAGCGGCCCTGTTGCGCGACGAGATTATTCGCCTGGAGACCTTCGATCTGGACATGCCCGTCGACGCCGCTCCCGTGAACCCCAAAATCGCGGCCTCGATAAAATCCGTGCCCAAGGCGCTGGCGCCAAAAGGCCGGGGCGGCAGGCGCGGCGGCCACCGCCGCAAGCGGCGCGCCTGATGGCCATCCCCCGCACCGCCCTTGTCACCGGCGCCGCCCGTCGCATCGGTCGCGCCATCGCGATTGACCTCGCCCGCCACGGCTGGACCGTCGCGCTGCACTACAACACTTCCGTTGAAGACGCCGAATCGGCCCGGCGAGACATCGAATCGGCGGGCGGTAAGGTCGCGTTGTTCCAGGCGGATCTGGCGCGAGAATCCGACTCACAGCGCCTCTTCGACGCTGTCCTCGAACAACTTGGCCCCATCGACCTGCTGGTAAACAACGCTTCCTTGTTCGAACGCGATGACGCCGATACGGTCACCCGAAGCGGCTGGGACGCGCATATGGAAACTAATTTGCGCGCGCCGTTCGTCCTGTCGCAACGCATGGCGGCGGCTTTGCCGGACAATGCGAGCGGCGTCATCGTCAATATTCTCGATCAACGGGTCTGGAACCTGCCCCCCGGATTCACCAGCTACACCCTGAGCAAGGCCGGCCTTTGGACCCTAACCCGCACGCTTGCGCTGGCCTTGGCGCCGCGCATTCGCGTCAACGCCGTCGGCCCCGGCCCGACAATGCCGAGTTCACGCCAGACCGACGATCAATTCGCGCGGCAACAAGCGTCCGTTCCCCTGAAACACGGCGCAACGCCGGAAGAGGTTTGCGCCGCCGTACGGTACATCGCCGACACCCCTTCGATGACCGGTCAGATGATCGCGTTGGATGGCGGCCAGCATCTCGGTTGGACCCACCCTGGCGACGGCGCCCAAATAGAGGAATAACAACGGCTCGTTATTCGAAAATACCGCGACTGAACATGAACCATTTCACCCAAACAATTGAAGGAAAAGGGCGAATGTGCGAAGCTGAAACCGCGTGAGTTGTGCACACTTACAGGACACCGCAACTGTCAAGCGCTGTTTAGATAAAATTTTAGTATATTGCCGTTATATTATAGCTTTAGTTTAATTTTTTTATTTATTTTCAACATGTTGTGAATGATGCCCAAAAAATGGGCAGATAGTTTAAAGCCCCGTGTTCCTTGAATGAAATGACGTGCATGCTTTCTTTTCAACAACGTTATCCACAGGACTCGTGGATATCATCGAGAACCCCCGGATTTCAGCGGTTGTCGCCGATGTGGTGGGGAATGACACCTGAATTAAACGCGGGTGACGCACATGGCGGATAGCCCAAAAACGCAGGGCCGGACAATGCGTAAAACGGCTCTGGAGGACGGCGGCGTCCAAAGTGTATTGGGCCGCGGCGTCAAGGTTATCCGGGATTGTCTAAAGACCCTGCCCGGCGCCCCCGGCGTCTACCGGATGCTCAACGGGCGCGGCGACGTGTTGTACGTCGGCAAGGCCGGTCGGCTGAACCGGCGCGTCGCGGCCTATACAATTCCGTCGAAGCTACCGATTCGCCTGCAAAGAATGGTGGCGGAAACCGAATCGATGGAAATCGTCACCACCCACACCGAAGTGGAGGCGCTGCTCCTCGAATCGAACCTCATCAAGAAGATGCGACCGCGATACAACGTCCTGCTGCGCGACGACAAGACCTTTCCCCATATCCTGATCACCAGCGATCAGGACTATCCGCAAGTCATTAAACATCGCGGCGCGCAAAAGCGGCCCGGTCACTATTTCGGCCCTTTTGCATCGGCCGGCGCGGTGAATCGGACTCTCTCCGCGCTGCAACGCGCGTTTCTGCTGCGCAATTGCACCGACAGCGTCTTCAACAACCGGCGCCGACCTTGTCTGCAATATCACATCAAACGATGCAGCGCGCCCTGCGTGAACCGGATCAGCCTGCGCGACTATCAGGGGCTCGTCGACGAAGCGCGTGAATTTCTGGCCGATGGCAGCCGCGCCATTCAGGACAAACTTGTCGAACAAATGCAGCACGAAAGCGACAATCTGAAATTCGAAGCGGCGGCGCGTATCCGCGACCGAATTCATGCGCTGACCCAGGTCCAGGCCCATCAGGACATCAATTTAGAGAGCGTCGAGGATGCGGACGTTATCGCATTGCATCAGGACCGCGGACAATCCTGCGTTCAGGTCTTCTTCTTCCGCGGTGGTCGCAACTACGGCAATCGCGCCTATTTCCCGAGCCACGACAGGCATCACGAACCCGCCGACGTCCTGGCTGCGTTCATCGGTCAGTTTTATGACGACAAGCCGCCGCCGCGCACGATCCTGTTGAGCCATGACATACCCGAACGCGA
>JABJJH010000339.1 GCA_018660965.1 Rhodospirillaceae bacterium
CCGCGCGGCGCCCAACTGGCGCCCTCGAGGTCGGCGAGGATGGCCTGACCTTCTTCGCCGATTCCATCGAAGAAATCGGCCCATCCCGCATCAACCAGGCTGGGGTCCTTCGCATACCGGGCGTACAGTTCCGCGATATAGGTCTCGTTCGCCCCAAACAAAAACGAATTTTCTTCTATTGGCATTTCATTTCTCATCGCAAGGGCCGGAACACGCCGTTCGAAATACTGTTGTTCATCGGACGGTGAAGCGCTGGTTCCAGCGTTTCGGATTCAAATCTAATTTCCCAAGCCCGGCAGGTAAATTAAAAGCCGGTTAAACGTTCATGGCCTCCGCCATCGCCTCGCCTATCAGCGCCGGGCTTTCAGCGACGCGAATACCGGCGCTTTTCATGGCGTCGATCTTCGACTCTGCCGTGCCCTTGCCGCCGGAAATAATGGCGCCGGCGTGACCCATGCGCTTGCCCGGCGGGGCGGTGACGCCGGCGATAAAGCCGACCATCGGTTTTTGTGTTCCGGACTGCTTGAAGAAGTCGGCGGCTTGTTCTTCCGCCGTGCCGCCGATTTCGCCAATCATGATAATGCCCTCGGTTTCCGGGTCATCCAGAAACAGCTCCAGGCAATCGATGAAATTCGTGCCGTTGACCGGGTCGCCGCCAATGCCGATGCAGGTGGTTTGTCCCAGTCCCGTGCGGGTGGTCTGCGCCACGGCTTCGTATGTCAGCGTGCCGGATCGCGATACGATGCCGATCCGGCCGCGTTTGTGGATGTGCCCTGGCATAATGCCGATCTTGCATTCGTCGGGTGTGATGACGCCGGGGCAGTTCGGGCCAATCAGGCGGCTGCTGGAAGTTTGCAGCTTGCGCTTCACCTTCACCATGTCGAGGACCGGAATGCCTTCGGTGATGCAGGATATCAACGGAATTTCGGCGTCCATGGCCTCCAGGATCGCATCGGCGGCGAAGGGCGGCGGGACATATATCACACTGGCGTCGGCGCCGGTCGCCGCCACCGCGTCCGCGACGGTGTCGAACACGGGCAAATCAAGATGGGTCGAGTTTCCCTTGCCGGGCGTAACGCCGCCGACCATTTGCGTGCCGTAGGCGATCGCCTGTTCGGAATGGAATGTGCCTTGCTGCCCGGTGAAACCCTGGCAGATGACTTTCGTGTCTTTGTTTACCAGAACGGCCATGTCAGCGCGCCTCCTCGACAGCGGTGACAATTTTCGCCGCCGCGTCCCCCAGATCATCCGCGGAAACGATGGTCAGCCCTGACTCCGCCAGGATTTTCTTTCCCTGCGCGACGTTGGTGCCTTCCAGTCGCACCACCAGGGGCAGGGTCAGACCGATTTCCTTGGCCGCCTCGACCACGCCTTCGGCGATGATGTCGCAGCGCATGATGCCGCCGAAAATATTGACCAGAATGCCTTCGACATTTTTGTCCGAGGTGATGATCTTGAAGGCTTCGGTGACGCGTTCCTTGGTGGCGCCGCCGCCGACGTCGAGAAAGTTCGCGGGCGCCGCGCCATGCAGCTTGATGATGTCCATGGTCGCCATGGCGAGCCCGGCGCCGTTCACCATGCAGCCGATGGTTCCGTCCAGCGTGATGTAGTTCAGATCGTGTTTGCTGGCTTCCAGTTCGGCGGGGTCTTCTTCACTGTCGTCGCGCATGGCCAGCACATCGGGGTGACGGAACAGCGCGTTGTCGTCGAAATTCATTTTGGCGTCGAGCGCGATAACCTCGCCTGCGCCGGTGACCACCATCGGGTTGATTTCCACCATGCTGGCGTCCAGTTCGACAAACGCCTTGTACATCGCCGACAACAGCTTGACGCAGGACCCGACCTGTTTGCCTTCCAGGCCCAACCCAAACGCGATGTCGCGACCGTGATAACCGCAAAACCCGGTGATCGGGTCGATGGTCCGCTTGATGATCTTCTCCGGCGTCGCTTCCGCGACTTCTTCGATATCCATACCGCCTTCGCTCGACGCCATGATCAGAACCCGGCTGGTTTCGCGGTCCAACAACATGGAGAGGTATAGCTCACGCGCGATGTCGCAGCCTTCCTCGATATAAATCCGATTGACCGCTTTACCCGAAGGCCCGGTCTGTTTGGTGACGAGGATATGGCCCAACATGGCGTTGGCGTTGGCGCCGACCTCATCGACCGACTTCACCACGCGCACGCCGCCCGGGCCGTCAGGGTCGTCCTGGAACCGACCGGCGCCGCGTCCGCCTGCGTGAATTTGGCTTTTCACCACCCAGACAGGACCGCCCAATGTCTCCGCGGCGGCAATCGCTTCCGCCGAGGTGAAGGCGGCGCCGCCGCGCGGAACGGCGACACCGAACTTCTTCAGCAAATCCTTGGCTTGATGCTCGTGAATATTCATGAGCTTTGCTCTCTATGTTTACTTTTTCGCAGCCGTCTTTTTAGGCGGCGCTTTTTTGGTCGCCGGCTTTTTAGCGGGGGCTTTCTTTTTAGCCGGCGCTTTCTTCGACGCCGCCTTTTTCGCGTCCGCGTCCATTTTGACGATGACCTTGTTCAGGCTTTTCACCGCATCAACCGAATTCTTGAACATTTTCTTTTCGGTGGCGTTCAGGCTGATCTCAACCACGCGCTCCACGCCGCCGGCGCCGAGGACGACCGGGACGCCGACATAAAGACCATTCAATCCATACGCGCCCTTCACATAGGCGGCGCACGGCAGAACCCGTTTTTTGTCTTTCAGGAAGGCGTCGGCCATATCGATGGCGGAGGACGCGGGCGCGTAAAACGCCGAGCCGGTTTTCAGCAGGCCGACGATTTCCGCGCCGCCGTCACGGGTGCGCTGGACAATGTCATCGATGCGTTTCTTGGTCGTCCATCCCATTTTGATCAAATCGGGAACGGGAATGCCGGACACCGCTGAATAGCGCACCAGCGGCACCATGGTGTCGCCATGGCCGCCCAGTACGAACGCCGTCACGTCTTCGACCGAAACCTTGAATTCTTCGGCGAGGAAACAACGGAACCGCGCGCTGTCCAAAACACCCGCCATGCCGACAACCATGTTGTGCGGCAGGCCGCACGCGTCGCGCAAGACACCGACCATGACGTCCAGCGGATTGGTGATGCAGATAACGAAGGCTTTCGGGCAGTTCTTCTTGATCCCTTCGCCGACGCTTTTCATGACTCCGGTGTTAATGCCGATGAGGTCGTCCCGGCTCATGCCCGGCTTCCGGGCGATGCCCGCTGTCACAATGACCACGTCCGCCCCGCGCAACGCGGTGTAACGATTGCTGCCGGTAATCGCGCCATCGAATTTTTCGACGGGCCCCGCTTGCGCCAGATCCAGCGCCTTGCCCTGGGGGATGCCATCGACGATGTCGAACAAAACCACGTCGCCAAGTTCTTTTAGACCCGCCAGAAGCGCGAGCGTGCCACCAATGTTCCCCGCACCGATGAGCGCGATTTTGTTACGTGCCATATTGAAGAGACCCCTGTGTTGTCAAATTTCGTTGCGTACACCCTATTTGGTGTTTGCTTAAGGTAAGGTTAACAGCCTACCACGATGGGTGATCCTTGTCTTGGATCAACCTGTCACGAATCGCCGGTTTGGTACGATGAATTGGATCGCGGCGCAAGCACAGCCTGTACGAAAAATGCGCAGCGTTCGCCGTACCGGTTTCCGATACAATTCAGGGAAATTTCAGGAGGATTTTTCGGGTGGGTGATCCGCTGCGACATGGGCCGCTTCGAGGAACTCCGTCGACTGCATTTCCATCAAGCGGCTGACCGCGCGTTCGAATTCAAACGCGTGACGGCCTTCGGTGTAGAGTTCGTGCGGCGGCGCTTCCGCGGCCATGATCAAATTGGTTTTGTGTTCATACAATTCGTCGATCAACAACATGAACCGCTTGGCTTCATTGCGGCGCGCCTCGTTCATGCGCGGCACGTTGTCGATGATGATGGTGTGATACCGCGATGCGACGGCGATGTAGTCGCCCGCGCCCAAGGGCCGTTCGCAAAGCGTGGCGAAATCGAACCATGCGACGCCAATCGCGGTGCGCGCCGCTTCGATCTTGTGGCCCTTGACGACAATGGTTTCATGGATGCTTTCGCCGCCTTGCGTTAAGGCCTCGTAATCCGCGTTCAACGCTGCCGTGGAGTCCGGTCCCAGGGGCGACAGGTACACCTGCATGTTTTTCAGCCGGTCCAGACGATAATCGGTCGGCGAGTCGAGGTGCAGGATATCGAGTTTTTCCTTGAACACCCCAATGAAGGGCAGGAACAGTTCGCGGTTGAGCCCGTCCTTGTACAAATCGTCCGGCCCGAAATTCGACGTGCAGACGACGACGACGCCGCGTTGAAACAACGCTTCGAACAGCCGCCCGAGGATCATGGCGTCGGCGATATCGACCACGTGAAATTCGTCGAAGCACAACAGCCAGGATTCCGCCGCGATGCGGTCCGCGATGGGTTCGATGGGATCGCTGTCTTCGCGTGATTTGGTTTTGTCCTTGCGCCACCGGTGCATGTCTTCCTGCACTTCGATCATGAAGGCGTGAAAATGGACCCGGCGCTTGTGCTCTAGAGGCGTGTGCTCGAAAAATAAATCCATCAACATGGATTTGCCACGACCCACCCCGCCAAAGATGTACAGGCCCATTGGTGGGGATTCGGCGCGCCGCGCCAGGCCCAGCCGGGCCTTCCAACCCGACGCCCCGGTCGCGGGCCGATAGCTTTTCAGCGCGTTGTGGAGGCTTTGAAGTTTTTCCGCCGTGAGTTCCTGAAGGCTATCGTCCCTGAGGGCCCCGGTGTTGCGCAGCGCGCGATAGGCGAAGAGTGGTCCGTCTGGCATGGCGTCTTATTGTTGGTTGGGCCGTTGTTTAAAATCGGGGTTTGAAATTGAGGTCTAAAATTGGGAATCGCACAACGCCGGTAATGTTTCAAGCCGCTAGGCGGAGACTTCTAGCTATCGAACATGATGACGTTGCGCGCCACCGCGCCGGTCTTCAGCGCCTGAAGCGCCTCGTTGACGTCTTCCAGCTTGATATGGCTCGACAGGAGATCGTCGAGCTTGAGCTTTCCCGCGAGATAGAAATCGACGTAGCGGGGCATGTCGACGCGAAAGCGGTTCGACCCCATGGAGCAGCCGATGACTTTCTTTTCCATCAGGAAGTCGCCGCCGTGCAATTCAATTTTCTCGCCGTAGGGGATCATGCCGATCAACGTCGCCGTCCCGCCGGGCCGCAGCATCTCGAACGCCTGTTCGGCGGTTCGCTTCAGGCCGATGGCTTCGAACGCGTAATGGACGCCGCCGCCGGTCATTTCCATGACCTGCTCCACCGCGTCGCCTTCGGCGGCGTTAATGACGTCCGTCGCGCCGAACGTCTTGGCCAGGGTCAGCTTGTCGGCCACCCGGTCGATGGCGATGACGCGCC
>JABJJH010000454.1 GCA_018660965.1 Rhodospirillaceae bacterium
ATTGGATTGCCTGGTCGTGGCCATAAATTCGATGTCGTGGCAGTTGCGGCATTCGCGCGACCGGGTCGATTCCATCGCGGACCAGACCTGGCGCGCGAGAACGCCCCGTTTGGCTTCGAACGCCTGGGGTGAATCGATGGACCCGCGCAGCCAGTGATACACTTCGTTGGTCGCCTGAACCTTGCGCACGACCTTGTGGATCCATTCGCGCGGCACATGACAATCCGGACAGGACGCCCGAACGCCCGTGCGGTTGTTGTAGTGAATGGTGCGTTTGTATTCCTTGAAGACGTAATCGCGCATTGCGTGGCAGGACACGCAGAACGCTTCGGTGTTGGTCAACTCCAGGCTCCAATTGAACCCTCCCCAGAGCAGCATTCCAAACACGACCGCCACGGCCGCTCCCCAGAGGGGGGATCGCCTCACAACGCTTCGAAGAACCCGTTTGCTTCCGCGTATCACATCGACCCCAATTCAGCTGCGGTCGCGAAAAAAACGGACCTTCATGCCTCTGTTCGCCCAGTGGCGGCAAACGGTGGCGACAAACTGTCAGTAACTGTGGCCTTCAACAATGATGTAGGTCAATGCTCAGCCCTGGCTAGACAGTAAGGGCGGAAAAAAAACACTTGGGGAAGGGCGTTTCCCTGGCGCCTGAATCGAAGTACGGTTTTCATTCAATCCCCATCGTCGAACAACATAAGGCGGAACGCCCATGTCCTCCTCCCAATCCCGGCTCGCGCCGATGACCCTGGAATCCCTGACTCCCGATCAACGCGCGGTGTATGACGCGATCAATCGCCCACCGCGCGGCAATTTAGGATTCAACGGGCCTTACGCCGCCTATATCAAAGCGCCGGGCATTGGCGGCCCGGCGCAGGAACTTGGCGCGGCGATACGGTTCACCGTCGAGTGTCCGGAGAACTTCCAGAAAATCGCAAGCTGCGTCGTCGGCCAATACCACCAGGCCAAATTCGAATTCGCAGCGCAAAAGCCCTATGCGCGCAAGGCGGGCCTGTCCGAGTCGGTCATCGAGGCCTTGCGCACGGGAAAAACGCCGAACTTCGACGACCCGAACGAACATCTAATCTACGATTTTTGCCGGCAACTGGTGACGGTTCGCCGCGTCGATGACGACGTCTACGCCCGCGCCCGCGATCGGCTGGGCGAGACTCAATTGGTCGAACTGGTCGCCACCATCGCGTATTATACGACGGTTTGCATCACGCTGAACGCCTTCGAGGTTCCGCTGGCCGATGGCATGGAGGACCCGTTTCCCGACGCATAGGGGCTGGATTGTTCTCGACTCGGGATCAACAGGGCCGCTACCGTAAGTCATGGCGCATGTAATTCGGGGGCGGGAGTAAGTCATCATGACGAATCCGGCGACGGACGTCCTTCCAGACGTCCTGGACGATGCTGAAATCGCCGCCTACCGGCGCGATGGTTATCTTGTGCCGCGTTGGCGCCTACCGGCGGCGGACTTGTCCAGGTTGCAGAACCTGATGGCGCAGCTCGCAGCCGAGAATCCGACGCTGCTGGACGAACCGATTATCGGCGCGCATTTGCCGGGCGGCGGCGTCCAGAACTTGAACGTCGAAGCCGGCTGGATCGATATCGCCAGACACCCCCGCATTCTCGATATGGTCGAACAGATCGATGGTCCCGACCTGGTGCTGTGGGGCACGTCGGTATTCTATAAACGCGCCGTCGCCGGGCCGGGCACCGCCTGGCATCAGGACGCCCGGGCGTGGCCGATGATCAAGCCCACCGCCACGACGAGCGTCTGGATCGCCGTCACGGAGAGCCACAAGAGGAATGGCTGCATCCGGGTCATTCCAGGGTCGCACCACGACCGTAAAATCCATGAACACGGCTTCGCCGACCGGGCGGAGTCCATCGTCGCGCGCAGCCTGGCGCCGCATGCATTCGACGAATCAGCGGCGGTGGATATCGAGCTTGAAGCGGGCCAGATCGTCATTTTCGACGTTTTCACCATCCACGGCGGCGGCCCGAACCCGGGAACGACGCCGCGCGCCGGGTACGCGCTTCGCTTCATGCCCGCGACCAGCCATTACGACCATGGCGGCGCCGAACACCGCGACGAACCCGGCTACGCCCACGATACACGGGCGCTGCTGTTGGTGCGCGGCGCAGACCGGTCCGGCAAGAACGATTTTCAGCGCGGCCACGTATGACGCGGCGCATCAACAGGCGCTGAAGACCCCAACGTTGACGCAACGCCAAGGAATACGCATGTCTAAATCACCGACCGACGCTCCGACCGCCGGGCCGACCCCGCATATCACCCTGGACGGATTTACCGAACCCAGGGACGCGCGCATGTTCGGCGTGATGATGGCGCTTGCGAGCGAGGTGTACGTCCTCAAGGCCGAAGTCCAGCGGCTGAACGCGGCGCTTGAACAAGGCGGCCTCGTGACCGGCGACGCCCTGGAGGCCGCGGGACA
>JABJJH010000124.1 GCA_018660965.1 Rhodospirillaceae bacterium
AGCGCCTATTCGACGATAATTGTTTCCAGCGCCGTGCGTTTGATGGTGTCCCAATCGTAGGCCATGCCTAACCCCGGACCGTCGGGCACGGAAACGAAACCATCGGAATCGATGCAATCCAGTTGGTCGGAATAACCGCCTTCGTAGATTGGCAATGACCAGGCGTTCGGGCATTTCGGGTGCACCAGATTGACTTCGTAGTAATTTGAGTTGCGGCAGGCCGCCATCAAATGGCGCATGGCAGGACCACAGGAATGCACCTCGACATCCATGCCCAATCCTTCGGCGGCGGCGGCGACTTTGCAGCCCGCTGTGACGCCGCCGTCGTAATCCGGGTCGATGCGCGCGAAGTCGGTGGCGCCCGCAACCATCATGTCCGTCGTCGTTTCCAGATTGCGCGCGTGTTCGCTGATCAGGATCGGCGTACGGATCGCCTTTTTCAGCATTTTGTGCCCGTGGATCGATACGCCGCCATCGGCGTAGGGATCTTCCAGCCAATATAAGCCGTGTTCGTCGCAGACCCGACCGATCTTGATGGCGTCGGCCAGCGTCTGTAGATGGCACGCGCTGTCATACATGATGTCCATGCGCCCGCCGACCCTTTTGGCGACGGCGGCGATCATCGCCGCTTCCTCGGCCACGTCGCCGTTAGACCAGCCGTGCATCTTGTATCCCTTGTAGCCCATTTCCAGGCATTGTTCGGCGAAGTCGGCGTAGGCGTCCGCGCTCGACAAACCGCCCGGAAGGCGATCGCCGCCAATGGTGCTGGCGTAGGCGGGCAGCCGCGTCCGATGGCCGCCCAGCAGTTCGTAAACCGGGGCGCCGTGGTGCTTGCCAGCCAAATCCCACAACGCGATATCCAGCGCGCCGATTCCAACCTCGCCGATATGCTTGGTCAGGCGGCGCAGCGATTGATAGTGGCGTTGGCGCTGCAGCGCGGGTTTGCCCAGCAAGGTGCGGCCCAGCGCCTCGACCGCCGATTTGATGACCCGGGCGCGGCCCCGGCCCGGCACGTATTCACCCACGACGCCGGTGTCGGTCATGATGCGCAAGGCGAATCGGATTTGCGGCCCACTCTCACCCGGCGCATAGGAAATGCCGAATCCGGATGGATCGGCGGTCATGTTTTCGACCTTGATTTCGAATGTGGTCAATTCGATTCGTTCGATAAGGGGCGAGTCTGACATGGGAAATCCGGTTCTGTCTGCACGAGGAAGGGCACAGCATAGGGCGGTGCGGGGGCCGAATACAATCGTCGCTGATTTGACAAACGCGTCATCAGGGGCGAGCATGTCCTTGCGATGCGGCTTGGGCTGCCTCGCGCGCGCATAAGTTTTACCTGTACCCCATTTTGAATTAGCCCGTTGGCGCCGTCGCGCACCGTGGCATGGATGAGAGGAAGCCTATGTTTAAGCCCGTCATTTACCCCGACGATATCGAACCCTTGGTGCTATTCGTCGAGGAAACCGCGCCCGACAAAATTGTCGAGGAAACATACAAGAAACTGCGCGATGGGACGCCGGTTAAGAAAATGCTTCTGGCGTCCGCGCTGGCGGTGATGCGGTCCTCTGATTTGCCGCCGGGCCATCATGGCGGTCCGTTGCATCCGATCAGCGGCCTTCACGCGGTGCGGAACATGTCCGAGCGCATGACGGGCGATTACGCCTTTATGCCGGTGGTGCAGAACGTCGCGCTATCGAACAAGCACATCAATTCGATGTCGATGGGGCCGTATATTCTGGCCGACGCGCAACCGGAATCGGTTAATGACAGCGTCGAGGAAACACTGGAGGCGATGCCGTATCATCTGTCGCGCGGCGCCTATAACGCCCTGGACAGCTACTATCTGTACTTTCTTGAAAAAATGTCGCCCATGCAGGTGCTGGATCACCTGATGCAGGTCGCGATACCGAAAAACCAGAAAGACGATCACTATTTTCTGTTTCCAACATTCACCTGGCGCGCGCTGGAATATTTTGGCTGGGAATACGCCAAGTACCTGATTCGTCCCGCGGTGCGCTATGTGACCCGTCCGCCGGGGCCGTCGCCGATTCATGATGTCGATGATCTGATTGAAGAACACGGTCTGTTGAAGCGCGTTTTGCGCGTCAAGACGGGCGATGACGAAACGGAAGCGGTTGGCGCGCTCGCCGAAGCGGTCGGGAGCGCCGCGTTTGGCGATATTCCGGCCATCACGGCCAAGGCGCTGGCCGATGGCCTGTCGTTGGAAGGCGCTGGTGAAGGCTTGTCCGTTGGGGGCTCAAGACTGTTCCTGCGCTCGCAGACCGGCAACCCGATGGACGTGCATATCCATACCGGAGTCAACATCCGCCGCTATCTGATCGGCCAACGTGAATTGTCGATGAGCACGAAGCTGCGGGCGTTGCTGACATTGAACGCCGGACCGGAAGTGCGCTCGGCGCAGTTCAAGCTGGCCCCCGTGGCGCAACCTGAAGCCGACCGTGTAGCGGCCCAGCCGGCGCGCAGCCAGGAACAATCGTTGCAAGACATGGAAGCCTTCATCGGAACCCTGCCGGTTGGTGAAAAGCTTCCGTCGCTGGGATTGGGCCTGTGGATGTGCACCGATGAGGTCAAGGAAGCCGCGGCGATGGCGCAGCAATACGCCGATTGCAACTACGATCCCGATGCGCTGATCGACATGCTTGGCAGAATTGCGTGCCGCGACAATTTCTCGGAAATGCACGCCT
>JABJJH010000123.1 GCA_018660965.1 Rhodospirillaceae bacterium
AAAAGGTCACCACCCGTCTGGGCGAACTCAGGCGCACGGTTCAAATACCGGGGTTTCGACCAGGAAAGGTGCCGGAATCTCTGATGCGGCAAAAATATGGCGACGCCGTAATGGGGGAAGTGCTGGAAGCGGCTGTAACGGATTCCTCGCAAGCGGCGATGACCGAGCGTTCGCTTCGACCGGCCATGCAGCCAAAGATTGAAATCACCAGCTTCGAGGTTGGCAAGGATCTCGAATACACGATGGCGCTTGAAGTGATGCCAGAAATCACACCTATGGATTTTTCTACGCTGAAAGTTGAACGACTAGTCGCGAAGATTGGCGACGACGAGTTGGATCAATCGCTCACCAGGCTCGCCGAACAGTATCGACAATCGGAACCGATCAAGCGTGCGCGGAAGTCACGTAAGGGCGATGTCGTCGTGATTGACTTCAAAGGCTCGATTGATGGCGTTGAATTCGAAGGTGGCGCCGGACAGGATCATAATTTGCATCTCGGTGAGGGACAATTCATTCCAGGGTTCGAGAAGCAGTTAATCGGCGCCAAGGCTGGGGAAAAAGTCGCCGTCACCGTTACGTTCCCTGAAGATTACGGCTCGGCTGAACTTGCAGGTAAGGAAGCCGTGTTCGATGTCGACGTCAAGGAAACCCGGGAAATGGTCGATACCGTCATTGATGACGAATTCGCCAAGACCATGGGACAGGAGAATTTGGAGTCGTTGCGTACCGCCATTCGTGGTCGCATGGAAGCTGAATATGGTGGATTTTCGCGGGAACGCCTGAAGCGAGCGCTTTTGGACCAGTTGGAAAAGGAACATGAATTCACCTTACCCGAAGGTATGGTTGATTCTGAGTTCGACGCTATTTGGGAACAGCATGAACAGGCGAAAGCAAATCCAGAAGCCTCTGACGCTGATTCGGGCGAGGGCGATGATGATTCGGGTAAAAGTGACGATGAATTGAAGGAAGATTACCGAAAAATTGCACGCCGCCGTGTTCAACTTGGCCTGCTTTTGACGGAAGTTGGCGCCAAAAACAACGTCGAAGTTAGCGCCGAGGATGTGAACCGCGCGCTTGTGCAGGAGGCCCAGAAATATCCCGGGCATGAAAAGCAGGTCTTCGAAATGTATCAAAGTAACCCGCAGGCCATGGCGTCGTTGCGCGCTCCGATTTTTGAGGAAAAAGTCGTTGATTTCATTCTCGAAATGGCCACGGTCACGGAGCAGGAAGTAACGCCCGAGGAGCTGATGAGCGACCCGGATGCGGATGGTGATAAATCATCGGATTAACGCGTTGCTTCGTGTCGGTTTTAAACCGATTGCGCGCTGCGTTTTCGGCGGAGTATTGACGTTGCCGGTATGGCGCTGTCCGTGAAATTTGGGTGTGGGCGGCAACCGTTAACTGGCGGGGGCGACCGGCATCTGCTAGAAAATAGCCGAATAAAAACTGGCTCGGCGCTTTGACTGCGAAAAGGAAATTCCCCCGACGATGATGGATCCACAAGAAGTCTATATGAACACTCTGGTGCCGATGGTCGTTGAACAGACAAATCGGGGCGAGCGATCTTACGACATTTACTCGCGGCTCTTGAAAGAGCGCATCATTTTTCTCACGGGTCCTGTTAACGACGGTGTCGCCAGCCTCATCAGTGCGCAGTTGCTGTTTTTGGAATCCGAAAACCCGAGTAAGGACATTTCGTTTTATATCAATTCTCCCGGGGGCGTGGTGACGTCGGGCCTGTCCATATACGACACCATGCAATACGTGAAACCCGATATTTCCACGGTGTGTCTGGGGCAGGCGGCGTCGATGGGATCTTTGTTGTTGTGCGCCGGCGCGGCGGAAAAGCGATATTCCCTTCCGAATAGCCGTATAATGTTGCACCAGCCGTCGGGCGGATTTCAGGGACAGGCGACGGACATTGAAATCCACGCCAAGGAAATCCTTAAACTCAGGCAGCGTCTGAACGAAATTTATGTCCAGCATACGGGGCAAGAACTCGGAACCATTGAAACAGCGTTGGAACGTGACAATTTCATGGCTCCCGAGGACGCAAAAGCGTTTGGCCTGATCGACCATGTCGTGTCGCAACGACCAGAAGACGAAAAGTCATCAGATGACGGGGATGACGCGACCGACGAGTAGGATGTGGCCTGATCGTCCTTAACGAGGGGGCGATACCGTGGGTTGGACGAGATAATTTGTCGATGTGGAGAAAATGTTCATCTTTGATTCATGGTTTTAACGTTATGATCTAGAGATGCATTTTCGTTGTCGCTTGGTTACAATACGGGCAGCAGGCATTCTTCTGCCGAAACGATAGGATGTAGAATTCATGAGCAAGTCGGGTTCGGGCGATTCAAAAAATACCTTGTATTGTTCTTTTTGCGGGAAGAGCCAGCACGAGGTCCGAAAGTTAATTGCCGGACCAACCGTCTTCATCTGCGATGAATGCGTCGAACTTTGCATGGACATTATCAAGGAAGACCACAAATCCAGCATAACCAAGGCGCGTGATGGCGTTGCGTCACCTCAGGAAATTCGCAAAATTCTCGACGACTACGTCATCGGACAAAGTTATGCGAAAAAAGTTCTCTCTGTTGCTGTTCATAACCATTACAAGCGGTTAGCACACGAAAGCAAAACCAACGACGTTGAATTGGCGAAGTCGAATATCCTGCTGGTCGGTCCCACGGGTTGCGGTAAAACCTTGCTGGCGCAAACCCTGGCGCGCATCCTGGATGTTCCGTTCACGATGGCGGACGCAACAACGCTGACCGAGGCTGGGTATGTCGGCGAGGATGTCGAGAACATCATCCTGAAACTGCTTCAATCCGCAGATTATAACGTCGAACGCGCGCAGCGCGGCATCGTCTATATCGACGAAGTCGATAAAATCAGTCGAAAATCCGACAACCCGTCCATTACCCGCGATGTTTCCGGCGAAGGCGTCCAGCAGGCCTTGCTGAAGATCATGGAGGGCACCGTCGCCAGTGTTCCACCCCAAGGCGGGCGTAAACATCCGCAACAGGAATTCCTGCAAGTCGACACCACGAATATTCTGTTTATCTGTGGCGGCGCATTTTCCGGATTGGAAAAAATTATCGCGGGCCGGGGGAAAGACTCCTCAATTGGCTTTGGCGCCGATGTCCGAGGCCCGGATGATCGCGCCATCGGTGATTTGCTGTTGAGCGTCGAGCCCGAAGATTTATTGAAATTTGGTCTTATTCCCGAATTTGTCGGGCGTCTTCCGGTGTTGGCGACTTTAACCGACTTGGATGAAGCGGCGTTGATTGAAATATTGACGACGCCCCGCAATGCTCTGGTCAAACAATATCAACGACTGTTCGAAATGGAAGGCGTGCATCTGGAATTTTCGGAAGACGCGATGTCGGCGATTGCGAAAAAAGCAATCGTCCGGAAAACCGGCGCACGTGGCTTACGATCGATCATGGAAAGCATTTTGCTGGAATCGATGTACCATTTACCCGAACTCGACGGCGTTGAGGAAATTGTCATCAACAGCGAAGTTGTTGAGGGACGGGCGGAACCACTTCATATTTACTCCGAAACACGGGAAGATATGGAAACAAGCGCATAGTCAAACGCCAGATATTGTATTTTTAGGTCTTGAACAGGGAACCATCAAAGGCCACCTAGTTAGAGGCTTCGATAGAATGAAATCCAGTTAGACCGCAGTCGCGTCGAAATTTTACGGTACAAATATGCCCCAAACGCCCAAAGATACCTTATTCCCCGTTTTGCCTTTACGCGACATCGTCGTGTTTCCTTATATGATCGTGCCGTTGTTCGTTGGCCGGGACAAATCTGTCCGGGCCCTGGAAGACGTCATGAAGGACGACAAGCAAGTCCTGTTGGTGACGCAGAAAAACGCTTCGGATGACGACCCCGTCAAGGAGGATATTTATTCGGTTGGAACAATTGGCACGGTTTTGCAGTTGCTGAAACTGCCGGACGGTACGGTCAAGGTTCTGGTCGAGGGTGCACAAAGGGCGCGCATTACCCATTACGCCGATAATCCGGAATTTTTCGAAGCCTACGCCGAAGTCATCGAGACGGAGGATAGCGCTTCGAGCGAATTGCAGGCGCTTGCGCGCGCGGTCGTGTCGCAATTCGAGCAATACATCAAGTTAAATAAGAAAATACCTGCGGAAGTTCTTATTTCAATTAATCAAATCGATGACCCTGCGAAGCTCGCGGATACGGTCGCGCAACACTTGACGTTGAAGATTGATGAAAAACAGGACCTTCTCGAGATCGAGAAAGTCGGCGAGCGACTCGAACGTATTTACGCCTTCATGGAAGGTGAGATTAGCGTACTTCAAGTCGAGAAAAAAATCCGCGGTCGCGTCAAGCGGCAAATGGAGAAAACGCAGCGCGAGTACTATCTGAACGAGCAAATGAAGGCCATTCAAAAAGAGCTTGGTGAAAGCGAGGATGGCAAGGATGAAATTTCAGAACTCGAAGAGCGGTTGAATGCGACGAAATTCTCCAAGGAGGCCCGTGAAAAAGCGACGGCCGAATTGAAGAAGTTGCGGGCGATGAGCCCGATGTCGGCGGAATCGACGGTTGTCCGCAATTACCTTGATTGGATGCTTTCAATCCCCTGGAAAAAGCGCACGCGCGTCAAACGGGATCTGGTGGCTGCTGAAGCCGTTCTGAATAATGACCATTTCGGATTGGAAAAGGTCAAGGAACGCATCGTTGAATATCTTGCGGTCCAAAACAGAGTGAAAAAAGTCAAAGGACCGATTTTGTGCCTGGTAGGGCCGCCGGGCGTGGGTAAGACGTCGCTCGGACAGTCGATAGCGCGCGCGACCGGTCGTAATTTCGTCAGGATGTCGCTTGGTGGTGTTCGCGACGAGGCGGAAATTCGGGGGCACCGGCGAACCTATATTGGCTCCATGCCCGGTAAAATTTTGCAAGGTATGAAGAAAGCCAAGTCATCCAATCCCCTGTTTTTGCTGGATGAAATAGACAAACTGGGCGCCGATTGGCGCGGTGATCCGTCTTCAGCGCTGCTTGAGGTTCTGGATCCAGAGCAAAACGGCAGTTTCAACGACCATTATCTGGAGGTGGATTACGATCTGTCCGACGTCATGTTCGTGACCACGGCCAACACCTTACGGATGCCTGCGCCCTTGATGGACCGAATGGAAATTATCCGCATTCCTGGATATACCGAGGACGAAAAGACTGAAATTGCGATACGTCATCTGCTGCCCAAGCAAATAAAAGAACATGGTCTGAAGAAGGGCGAATGGTCGATTTCTGAAGACGGGCTCCGTGATCTCATTCGCTATTACACGCGTGAAGCCGGTGTTCGTAATTTGGAACGTGAGATTGCTAATCTGGCGCGTAAAGGGCTTCGCGACATCATCAAGGATGGCAAGTCGCAGATACGCGTCACGCCTCGGAACCTGGAAAAATACGCAGGTGTTAAAAAATTCCGGTTTGGAGAAGTCGAGGACGAGGATCAAATTGGCGTCGTGACGGGGTTGGCCTGGACCGAGGTTGGCGGTGAGTTATTGACCATCGAATCCGTAATGCTGCCGGGTAAGGGCAAAATCATTCGCACAGGAACGTTGGGCGACGTGATGTTGGAATCGGTTCAAGCGGCCGAGAGCTATGTTAAAAGTCGGGCGCCGTCGTTCGGCATAAAACCATCCCTATTCGAAAAAACCGACATGCACGTGCACGTGCCCGAAGGGGCGACGCCTAAGGATGGCCCGTCAGCGGGGGTTGCGATGGTGACCTCAATTGTTTCGATTCTGACATCAATACCCGTGCGCAGGGATTTGGCGATGACCGGTGAGATTACGCTCCGCGGTCGTGTTTTGCCGATCGGCGGTTTGAAAGAAAAACTTCTGGCGGCGTTGCGCGGCGGCATTAAAACGGTGCTGATACCCAAGGATAATGAAAAAGATCTGGCGGAAATTCCGGATAATGTGAAAAAGGGATTGAAGATAATTCCCGCAGCTCACGTTGATGATGTGTTGAAGGAAGCACTTGTTCAGCCACTTGAACCGATTGAGTGGAATCCGGAAATCGATTCGGTCGGATCAGCGTCTTCGGACACTGCGCAAGGCGGTGTAACCACCCATTAAATTCGAATAGCGTCCATCACTTTCAGCAAAATGCGGCCAGAACCAATTTTTCTGGCTACATTTTGCTGAAAGTACCTGGAAGTCGTGGGTTTCTGGGGTTTCCGCATTGACGAAACGTGAGAATCCTTTATAGAATCCGCTGTCTTTTGAGAACGGCGATAATCCGCTGTCTTTTGAGAACGGCGATAAACCGTCAAAATATCTAATCCCGAATTGAAAGGGGGCCTCACTGTGAATAAAAATGATCTAATCGCGTCGGTTTCGGACAGCGCTGAGTTAGCTAAGGGCGATGCTGGCAAGGCTGTTGACGCGGTATTTGAAGCAATTTCGAATGCTCTGAAAGCTGGCGATGATGTGCGACTTGTTGGGTTTGGCACGTTCAGCGTGACCCGGCGGGCTGCTTCGGAAGGCCGTAATCCGCGGACAGGCGAGAAAATTCAAATCAAAGCCTCGAACCAACCGAAATTCAAGGCCGGTAAAGGGCTGAAAGAAACAGTTAATTAATCGACTGTTGTCTATTTAGAATTGGCGACCGGCGCTTCCTGATTGAGGACGCCCGGTCGCCTTTTCATTTGTGGGATAGTTTCAGAAAAATACGAATTGGGGGCGATTAGCTCAGCTGGGAGAGCGCCTCGTTTACACCGAGGAAGTCGGCGGTTCGATCCCGTCATCGCCCACCAAATTTCACGGTTTTGGTCTTTAATAATTTTATTATCGCAAACGAATTTTGTTCGCAAATTCAGAATCCTAAATGTAAATATTCCCCGTATTTTCAGCCTCCGCTAGGGTGTTGAAAATTAACTTTGGATATCTTTGGGTCATTGCTTGACAGTAGTCTGACCCTGCATTAAACGGATCACACTTCTCCTGGATACTAGGGGGAAGATACGGGGGTGTAGCTCAGTTGGTTAGAGCGCCGGCCTGTCACGCCGGAGGCCGCGGGTTCGAGTCCCGTCACTCCCGCCACTACCCCTAAATACACTCAGATTATCACACCGTAGGTTAAATCGGGTCGGAAGACCGGTTTGGCGACTTAATGCCTTTGCTTCGCTATCCTTTAATCTTATATTGCTCGGTACTTGAAGGGTGGTTGACTGGTCTGGGTGAATTTATGATTTGCCTTAGCTGGGGTGACAAAGGTCTTGGCGCGTAATCGTCGCCAGGGAATCAACCGCAGAGCAACACAGGGGAGTTTGACGCATGGAAGGGCTGCTTCGGGAATATCTCCCGATCTTGATCTTTCTCGCCCTCGCCATTGGCATATCCAGCGCGATGTTCATGGCCAGTCTAATCCTCGCCCGACAGCGCCCCGATTCGGAAAAACTTTCCGCCTACGAATGTGGCTTCGAGGCATTCGATGACGCGCGAGGCCGGTTCGACGTTCGTTTCTACCTGGTGGCAATTTTATTCATCATTTTCGATCTGGAAGTCGCGTTTTTGTTTCCGTGGGCGATTTCGCTCGGAGACATTGGTGTTTTCGGGTTTTGGTCGATGGTGATTTTCCTGGGGATACTTACAATCGGCTTCGTCTATGAATGGCGAAAGGGAGCCTTGGAATGGGAATGAACCCTACGGTTCAAGGCCTTGCGCCATTGCCGCCCGGCGCCGCGCAGGGGAAATATATCGACTCGGTGACCGACTCTCTTGCTGAAAAAGGGTTTGTGTTAGCGAATGCGGACAAGCTGGTTAATTGGGCGCGCACTGGGTCGTTGTGGCCAATGACCTTTGGGTTGGCGTGCTGCGCCGTCGAAATGATTCACGCTTACATGCCTCGATACGACCTTGATCGGCTTGGCGTGGTGCCGCGCGG
>JABJJH010000631.1 GCA_018660965.1 Rhodospirillaceae bacterium
ATTGGCGGCGCGCCGCGCGGGGCGTCTCGGCGACGGCTTTTTTCCGGCCCGCGAAGCCCCGATGGAACTGATCGATCTGGCGCGCAAAACGGCGGAAGAAAATGGCCGCGATCCGGCCAAACTGGAAATAACCGTCAGCCTGCCAAACGATCTGGAAGAAATCCGCACGCTCGCCAAGGCGGGGGTTCACCGCGTACTCGTCCCGGCCATGCCCGTTAAAGGCTTTGAACACCGCATCCGCACGCCGGACGACGTCCTGGCGTGGAAAGATGTTATCGAAAAATACGCCGACGCTTAAATGTCTGCTTTCGCCTCGGCGACCGCGCGACATACGCTTGCGACCAAATCATCGACGCTCGGCGCGGCGGCGAGGCCATCAACGGCGTCAATCAATCGGCGCACTGAGTCAGGCGATACACCGACTTCATCACACAGTTGCCTCGCCATGCCGGTCGCGCTGGCCCAATTCAGACGATAGGCGTCCTCTCCGGCCTCTTCGGCCCAGTTCATAGTCTCGCCATCGGTGAAATCAATTTCGATCTCTGGGTCGTAAACGGGTCGGGTGTCATCGGCGCTGATTTCGACGCGCGGGATTAACGACAACAAGCGTTCATCGCCAAACCGGTGCAACCCGCGAAAGCCGACAGTCCCATCAACCCAGGTCAGCGCGGCGCAAAACGGAATGCTGTAAAAGGCTTGCGAATAGGTTTCGAATGGCCCCGCGAATTGGAGGCCCGGAAAGTCTGCAACAAACGGGTTGAGCCTGATGCGGATCGCCGTCACATCCCGGCCACCCCCACGGTCCCGAAGCGCCTTCAGGCCGCCGATGATATTGCGGTGGAATTGACCGCCGGGATAGGGCTTGTAGGTAATGCGCTCCAGTTCATATACCTCGCCCAGATCCTCCAGAAGACGGGCGCCGAAATCGGTATCCTTATCGCCATAGGCGCCAAAGAATCCCGCCTTGCCTGACAACACCGTATGCGCGGCGGGAACGCCGGCCCTGGCCAGAGTTGCGGCCATGATGCCGTTTTGGGCGCCCAATCCCGCATGCAACGCATATTCGGTCGTACCCGCTTCCTGAAATTCACGCAGGCCGCCCGCCATATTCGCCGCCAGCGACAACGCATTCGCCGTCATTTCCGGGGTCATGCCCTGCAATCGCGACGCAGCGACGGCGGCCCCCATCGCGCCATAAATCGGCGTGGTGCGGAATCCCCGTCCGCTCAGCGCCGAGGCATGGTCCCGACCAATGCGTAACGCGGTTTCGTAACCCGCCGCCACAGCGGCCAGCAATTCGCCGCCATCGGTGCCCCCATCGGAGCCGACGGCTTCCGCCACGGCGATAGCGGCAGGCAGGATGACCACGCCGACATGCCCCGCTGGATGAGCGTCTTCCTGCATCCGAATGTGCAACAGGGCGCCGTTCGCCATCGCCGCCGCGCGCGCGCCGGTTTTACGGCCATCCAGAAATCGCGTGGCGTTCGCCCCGTCCGCCCATCCATCAGCAACATCGCCTAATGTTCGAAGCAACGGCGCTTCCGTCGACGCAACCCCGACCGCCAAACCATAAAGTATGGCGGATTTTGCAGCTTCCAAGGCGTCCGGCGGCAACGCGTCGACCTGTAATTCCGACGCGAACGCCGATAAAGCCAGCAACCGTGTGTCACTCACCGCGCCACGCCGCCTTGGAGTCATACAGTCGATCCCGTTCCGATTCGTCATAACCCAATTCCGCCAGAATTGCGTCGGTGTCCTGACCCGTTTCCGGGGCCGGACGGTGTTCACGCTCGCCGATGCCGGAATTGGTCAGGGGATTAACAAGCTGCGGGATGCGTCCTTCGACCGGGTGGTCGTATTCGCGCAGCAACCCGCGTTCCTTCACATAAATGGAATTAATCGTGTCGGCGGGGGTGAACATTGGCGAGATTGGAATATTCGTATCCTGGAACACCTGTTCAATTTCATCGCGGGTGTGCGCCAGACAAAACTCGGTCAGCGCCGCACGATATAAGTCACCGCGTTCGCCATGGTCCGAATGGCGCGCTTCAGGGCCTTCGTTTTCATCGATCAGATCGGGGCGGTCAATGTAATTGGCGAACTCAACCCACGCCTTGGCCTCCAACAGCGCGACGGACGCCGTCTTGCCGTCCTTGGTCGAATAATTCGAATAGCGCGGATTGCGGCCAAAGGATTCATGTCGCGGTTCGCCGGAATGCCCGGCCATCATGGCCATCGCCGAGGTCAACAGTAGCGGCGTCTGGTGAAACACCGTGTCGAACATGGCGAGGTCGATAAAAACGCCCTTATCGGTGTGCTGGCGCTGCTGTAGTCCAGCCAAAATCCCGATCACCGAATAGAGCGAACCGGAAAAATCCGCCGCCTGAAAGCCGGGATTACCCGCCTCCCCGCCCTGGTCCAGCCCGATGCCCAGAACGCCGCTTAACGCCTGAATGACGAAATCATGCCCGGCGACTTTCGACAGCGGCCCGGTTTGTCCGAAGCCGGAAATAGCGCAATAGATCACCCTGGCGTTGTAGGCGCTGACCGTGTCGTAATCGACGCCAAGCTTTGCGGCGACGCCCGGCCTGAACGATTCCATCACCACGTCGGCGCGGCGCAACAACCGTTCCGCGACCGCCTTGCCATCCGCCGAGGTCATGTCGATGGCGATGCTGCGCTTGTCGGCGTTGACGGCGTTGTAATACACGGAATTTTTGCGGTAGTTCGGCGCATTAAATTTGCTGGGGTCGCCAATGCCGGGTTGTTCGACCTTGATGACATCGGCGCCGAATTCACCCAGCATCTGCGTCGCCCAGGGGCCCGGCAACAAGCGGCTGAAATCAACGACAGTCACGCCGCTCAACGGCAGGGCGGCATCTTTCTGTTCCATGAATTGTCCTTCTGTATTCGAAATTTAAGCGGTTTCGGCGCGGCGATATTCGTTGATTTGAGCGTCGTCCCAACCGAGCCAGTCGCTCAGCACCTCCGCCCCGTGTTGGCCCAGCAATGGCGGCGCGGTCATCGCCGGTTGCGGGCCAGTCATTTGCCAGGGCGGCCCGACGACCTTGATCGCGCCGGACGTTGGGTGGTCGAGTTCACGGATCGCGCCGCGATGGGCAACCTGCGGGTCGGCCAACGCTTCGGCGTAGTCATTCACTCTGGCAAACGGGGCGCGCACCTTGTCCAACCGTTCCGACCAATAAGCGACGGTATTCGTCGCGAAGGCGTCAGTGAAAATACGCTCGACCTCGTCGCGCCTGTCGCGACGCGAAATCATGTTTCGGTATCGCGGGTCATCGATGAGGTCTTCCCGGTCAATGGCGGCGCACAACGCGCCCCAGAACCGGTCGTTCATGCAGATAATATTAATCCGTTCACCGTCCGAAGTCCGATACACGCCCGCCGGGACCCGGTTGGGATTACTGTTTCCCGATCGCTCGGGCAGAACGCCCGCCGACAGGGTCTCAACGATCCGCGTTCCCAGCGCCGCCAACATGACGTCCTGCATGCTGATGTCTATAAATCGACCCTCCCCGGAATCGCCCACGCCGTGCAGGGCGCCGACAATGGCGTAGGCCGCGTACATGCCGGACATGGCGTCCGCCAGGGGCGCGCCGAGTTGCATCCGCTCGCCATCGGGCTCGCCGGTCACGCTCATAATGCCGGACAACGCCTGAATGGTCGGATCGACGGCGACGCGGTCGCGGTAAGGGCCGGTCTGGCCAAACCCGGAAATGGAACAATACACCAGGCGCGGGTTCACCGCCGACAACGCATCCCAACCCAGCCCCAGGCGCGCGGCGACGCCGGGTGAAAAATTTTCAACGAAGGCATCTGCCTGGGCCGCCAGCGCCAGCGCCACGCTCCGGTCCCGTTCCTGCTTCAAATCAAGTTCGATGCTGCGCTTCGAGCGGTTGATGCAATTGAAATAATCCTGGTGTCCGTCGCGCCCCTTATACGGAC
>JABJJH010000121.1 GCA_018660965.1 Rhodospirillaceae bacterium
AGGGCCCCGTCATGACCTCGTTCGTGTTTCAGGTCCGCAACGTGCCCGCCGCCCTGTATAAGGCGATGGGCGGGTTCGCTACCAATGGCGTCAACATGACCAAGCTGGAATCCTACATGGTGCGCGGCGAATTCACCGCGACGCAGTTCTATGCGGACATTGAAGGGCATCCGGAACACGCCTCGGTCCGGCTGGCGCTTGAAGAATTAGGATTTTTCAGCCGCGAAGTCCGCATTCTGGGCGTCTACCCCGCCAACCCGAAACGCTACGACACACCGGGCGGGTAAACTAGAGCGTGTCTCGGCTATTCGGAACCACTCAGACGGCCTGACAAGGTTTTCGGCGAGGAGTGTGCGTTGCCGCGATGCTGGCGCATCGCAAAACGTACGCGACAATGTCCGAAAGCCTTGTCAGGTCGCCCGCTGGGTCGCCCATGCGATCCGTCGGAGGGCGTCGAAATACCTTGCCGATGCAACGCATCGCCTGTGGTTTTCCTCCTGCCCGACGAATCGCATGGGCGATCTCAGTGGCTTCGAATAACCGAGACACGCTCTAGTGAACGTCGGCCCAGATTTTCTTTTTCACCGCAATCAACATGCCGGTCAAAACGATCAGGAACAGCAGGACCTTGATCCCCATGCTCTTGCGTTCCTCCATGTTGGGCTCGGACGCCCAGGCCAGAAACGTCGTCACATCCCGCGACATTTGCGCCACGGTCGCCTTGGTGCCGTCGGCATACTCAACCGCGTCATCGGATAAGGGCGAAGGCATGGCGATTTGATGCCCCGGATAATACGCGTTGTAATTCATGCCTTCCATCACCGTAACGCCCGACGGTGCATCCACGTACCCCACCATCAAATTATACAAATAATTGGGGCCGCCTTTTCGCGCTTCGACAATCAAAGACAAATCCGGCGGCAGGGAACCGCCATTACCTGCACGCGCGGCCATATCGTTCGGAAACGGATTCACGAACCGATCAAACGGTTTGGCGGGGCGCATATACATCTCGCCTTCATCATTGGGACCATCTTCGACTTCGGACTCCGCCGCGAACGCCTTTATTTGGTCTTTGGTGTACCCCAATCCGGCGAGATTTCGGTAATAGAGCAACGACAATCCGTGGCAACCGGCGCAGACTTCCTGGTAAACTTGCAAACCGCGCTGCGCTTCCCCACGGTCATATGTGCCGAAGACGCCTTCGAACGACCAGTCCTGCTTCGGCAGCTCTATGCCCCCAGCCGCCATCGCTTGTCCGGAAACAGCCAGGAGAATCGCGGCGGCGACGCCAATTACGGTCTTACGCATCACGATTTCTCCATATCGGGGGCGGACGCATTCGGCGAGTTGCCGCTCACGGCCTCGCTAATGCTCGCAGGCACAGGCAATGGCGTTTCCAGCTTGCCGACAATCGGCATGATGACAAGAAAATGAAGGAAGTAATAAGCGGTCCCTAACTGTCCGCCAAGCACCCGCCAACCTTCGGGGGTTGTTGCGCCGATGTATCCCAAAAACACGCAATCAATCAAAAAGACCCAGAACAGCCACTTGTAAACCGGACGATACCGAGCACTCCTCACTTTGGCCGTATCGAGCCAAGGTAGAATGAACAGGACAAGGGTCGCTCCGAACATCAATATGACGCCCATCAACTTCGCCGGAATGAAGAATACGTCGAAGGTTATGGCGCGCAAAATCGCGTAAAACGGCAGGAAGTACCATTCCGGCACGATGTGCGCCGGGGTTTGCATTGGATTCGCTTCGATATAGTTGTCGACCTCGCCGAAAAAGTTCGGGGCGAAGAAGACAAAGAATGCAAAGAAGATCAGGAAGAAGCCAATACCGACGGAATCCTTAGCCGTGAAGTACGGGTTGAAGGGCACGGAATCCTGCGGCCCCTTGATTTCAACGCCGTCCGGATTGCTCGACCCGGTTACATGCAGCGCCACGACGTGCAATCCAACCACAGCAAATAAAATAAACGGCATCAGGTAATGCAGCGAGAAAAAGCGGTTCAAGGTGGCGTTATCCACCGAAAACCCGCCCCACAGCCATGTGACGATTGGCTCGCCAACAATGGGAATGGCGGAAAACAGGTTGGTGATGACGGTCGCGCCCCAGAAGCTCATTTGGCCCCATGGCAACACATATCCCAAGAACGCCGTCGCCATCATCAACAACAAGATCACAACGCCAAGCATCCACAGCAATTCACGCGGTGACTTATACGATCCGTAGTACAGTCCGCGGAAGATATGGATATACACGACGATGAAGAACATCGACCCGCCGTTCATGTGAATATATCGCAGCAACCAGCCATAATTCACGTCGCGCATGATGCGCTCGACACTGACGAAGGCGTGATCCACATGCGGCGTGTATTGCATGGCCAGCATGATTCCCGTCACCACCATGACGACGAGAACGATCATCGCCAGGGCCCCGAAGTTCCAGAAATAATTCAGGTTCTTCGGCATCGGGAATTGGTTGTATTCATGATCCATATAGGTGAACACCGGCAGGCGTTCATCGACCCATCGGATCACCGGATTATTCCATTGCGACGCAGAACTCATCGACGATCCCCCTAACCGATGCGAATGGAT
>JABJJH010000120.1 GCA_018660965.1 Rhodospirillaceae bacterium
CTGGCCTGCGCCGCCGCCAACGCCTCGCTCGATTTGTTCGAATCGGAACCTCGTCTGGCCCAGGTCACCGCCATCGAAGCGCATCTACGCGACGCCCTGGAACCCTGTCGCGCCCTGCCGGGCGTCAGCGATGTTCGGGTCAAGGGCGCCATCGGCGTCGTTCAGGTCGACGCCTTGACGCGGGTCGACTGGTTGAAACAACGCTTCGTCGAGGAAGGCGTGTGGGTTCGCCCCTTTGGCGATATTATCTACGTCATGCCGCCCTTCGTGATCGATGCGGACGATCTGGCCCATTTAACCGATGCGCTGGTCAAGGTGGTCACGGAATGGTCGGGCGCACGCCAATAAAAGAGGGAGAACGCCATCATGGCCAAAAACGATAAAGTCATCATCAGTTGCGCCATCACCGGCGGCATTCACACGCCGTCAATGTCGGACGCGCTGCCGGTCACCCCCGATGAAATCGCGACGCAAAGCATCGACGCCGCCGAAGCCGGGGCCGCCATCATCCATCTGCACGCGCGCGATCCCGAAACCGGCATCCCAACGCCGGACCCGGACGTGTTCATGCAATTCCTGCCCCGGATCAAGCAGAATACCGATGCGGTGATCAACATCACCACCGGCGGTGGACTGAATATGTCGCTGGAGGAACGCCTCGCGGCCCCGCTGCGCGCCAAGCCGGAAATGTGCTCGCTCAACATGGGGTCGATGAATTTCGGCATCTATCCCGCCGCCGACAAAATCACCGACTGGAAACACGATTGGGAAGAACCCTATCTGCGCGCCACCGACGACTTCATCTTCCGCAACACGTTCCGGGATATCGAACGCATCCTGAAAACCCTGGGCGAGGAACACGGCACCCGCTTCGAACATGAGTGCTACGACATGGGCCACCTGTACAATGTGGCGCATTTCGTCGACCGGGGCTTGCTGAAGCCGCCGTTTTTCATTCAATCGATCTTCGGCATTCTGGGCGGCATCGGCGCGGACCTGGACAACGTGATGTTCATGAAACGCACCGCCGACCGGTTGTTCGGCGACGATTACGTGTGGTCGGTTCTGGCCGCCGGGCGCCACCAGATGGCCTTCACCACCCAGGCGGCCATGCTGGGCGGCAGTGTGCGCGTCGGGCTGGAGGACAGCCTGTACATCGCGAAGGGCAAGATGGCCAAAAGCAACGCCGAACAGGTCACGAAAATTCGCCGCATCATGGAGGATTTGTCGCTGGAAATCGCCACTCCGGACGAGGCCCGCGAAATGCTGGCGCTGAAAGGCGGCGACGACGTTGGGTTTTAAACGGTCCCGCCAACCATGACGGATGGTGCCAAATCCTGGCAGGCGCGGTTGACCCTGCTGACGATGGCCCATGCACTAGGGTCGCTGCACAGTATTTCGGTGCTGGCGCTGGCCCCGATCATTCGCCCCGAACTCGATTTAAGCTTCGCCCAGTTCGGCCTGTTGATGACCGCCTATTCCACCGGACAGGTCACGGGCGCCATCCCGTCCGGCATGCTGGTGGACCGCGTCGGCGTCGGCCGCGCGCTGATCGCATCGCATTTCATTCTCGCCCTGGGCGGCGCGATCCTCTACGCCGCGACCGGGTTCGCCATGGCGCTGTTCGCCCTGCTGATGATGGGCTGGGGGTATTCCATCATGAACCCCGGCACGGCGCGCGGCGTTTTGGAATGGTTTCCGCAATCCCGGCGCGCCACCGCGATGGGCGTGAAGCAAACCGGCGTGCCGATTGGCGGCGTTGTCGCGGCGGGAACGTTGGCGGTCGCGGTGTGGATCGACTGGCGCGACATCATGCTCATTATATCGGTCGCAACGATGGTTGGCGGCGTGCTCTGCTTCTATCTGGTCGAACCAAACCTGCGGGGCGACAGCGCCGAGGCACCGCAAAAATCGAGCGTATTCAGCGGTATTGTCAAACTGGCGAAGGACCGGAATTTCCTGATGCTCGCATCGTCCTGCGGCATTTTCAACGTCGGCCAATATAATTTCTTCACCTACCTGACCCTGTTTATGCGC
>JABJJH010000184.1 GCA_018660965.1 Rhodospirillaceae bacterium
CGGCGGCTGGCGTCCGGGGCCTCGAAATCAATCCGCTGGACCAAACAACTGGTCAATATTCCCCTGCGCCAACTGGCCCATTCGATGATGGATTTGGGCCTTAGCGTGGAAACGCAATCCAACAGTTCCGCCGATCATCAGGAAGCGGTGACCGCCTTCACCAACAAACAAAAACCTAACTTCACCGGCGGTTAGAGCGTGTCGCTGTCCAAGGTGGCGCTGTCCGATTAAACTGCGGCGATGACTGAGCGGCGCATACCATATTCGGAGATTTTTTACTCCATTCAGGGCGAAGGCCGCTATTGCGGCGCGCCGACGGTGTGGCTGCGCCTGTTCGGCTGCAATTTGAACTGCGACGGCTTCATGCAGGACAATCTGGACGACCCGGCATCGTGGCGGTTGGATTACAAAGATATCGATTTGTCCGGGATCACGTCGATGGGGGAACTGCCCGTCTTCCAACGCGGGTGCGACAGTTCCTATTCCTGGGCCAAGCGGTTCCGGCATTTGGCGCCAAAGGAATCCGCCGAGACCATCGCGGAAAATCTGCGCGATCTGTTGCCGGGCCGCTCGTTCCGCCATCCGACATCCGCGCAGGACGCGCATCTGGCGTTCACCGGCGGCGAGCCCCTGATGCAACAAACCGCGATCATGACCATTCTGGGTGCGCTGCACGTCGGCGGCGACGCCCCGAACCGGATCACCGTGGAGACCAATGGCACACGGCCGCTGTCCAAGACTTTCACCGCGTATCTGGCGACAATGCTTGAGGATTCGGCGACGGAATGGTTCTGGTCCGTCTCGCCCAAGATACGCACATCGGGCGAGCCCTGGGACAAAACGATAGCGCCGGAGATCGTCGGCGCCTATGCCCAAACCTCGCCGCATGGGCAGTTGAAATACGTGGTGGACGGCGACGAACGGACCTGGGACGAGGTCGAACGCGCGACCGCCCTGTACCGCGCGGCGGGGGTCAGGTTCCCGGTATTCATCATGCCGGTGGGCGGCCGGGTCGAGGATCAACAGCGTCTCGCCGCCGATATCGCGGAACAGACGATCCAGCGCGGTTACAATCTGGCGCCGCGAGTCCATTGTTATTTGTTCGGCAACGCTTTAGGTACGTGACCGCATTGTGAACATGGAACGATCCGATGACGGCTTCACTTTTTGAAATTTCGCAGACCTTCACCTTCGACGCCGCACACACGCTCGCGGTCGAGGGCAACCAGCCGGAATATTTCCGCACGCACGGCCATTCGTTCACCTGCGAGGTGACTATGCGCGGCACAAAAACGCCCCGCCACGGCTGGGTGATGGATCTGGGACTGTTGAAGGATGTCCTGGGTAAAGCGCGCGAAAATCTGGACCATCGCATGCTCAATGAAGTGCCCGGACTGGAAACGCCGACCCTGGAAAACATCGCCGAATGGGTGGCGGGTCAAGTGTTCGACAAATTGAAGGACCATTCCTTCGACAATGAAGAACTGACCGTGCATCGGGTTACGGTTATGCGCACCACCATTGGGGAAACCTGCGTGCATTACCCGACGAATTTGCCGCGCCTCGCATAAACGCCTACCAGACTTCCCCGAACGGCCTTAATTCCACCAGAAACGACCACGTCGATTTCGGCTGCATCGCAATGCGATGGATTTCACTGGCGAGGTCATCCGGCTTGGCGAAGTAATCGTCCGGCTTGTCCGTCATGCGGCGCCGGACCATGGGCATATCGATGGCCGCGTCGATCACCACATAGGCGACGTGGATTCCCTGCGGCCCCAATTCGCGGGCCAGACATTCCGCCAGATTACGCTGCGCCGCCTTGGTCGGTGAAAACCCGATATAGCGGGGCCGTCCGCGCATCGCGCCGGTGTTGCCGGTGACGATGATCGCGCCGCCATTTCCCGGTTCCGGGCCCGCCTCACTCATCAGCGGGGCCAGTTCCTGCGCGGTGACCAGGAGCCCCCCGGTGTTGACGCGAAAATTCCGTTGCAGCAAATCGGGGTCAAGTTCAACATACGGCGCAAACGTCGCCAGCGAGGCGTTATAGACGACGACGCTGGGTGCGCCGCGTTCCGCCACGATGTGCCGCAAGGTCGCACGATAGGCCTCCAGATCATCGATATCGGCGGGATAGGCGTGCGCGTTTTCAATGTCGTCGGCGAAGCTTTGCAATCGCGCCGCGTGTCGCGCGATCATGGAGACCGTATAGCCTTCGGCCACGAACCGGCGCACGCACGCCAACCCCGTGCCCTTACCAACGCCAACGACGAGACAATGCGGTAATTTAGAGGATGGCTGTTTCACAATTCCGTCTCCAGCGGAGTCAACCGACCACGGGCTTCCATAAAGCGCTCTTAATAAAGTCCGCTCACATGGCTTGTTTCCGTTAACAATCAATATCTGACGCGCATACAGGCATGTCCAGACCTCCTATTACGGCGAAACCATGATGCGCCTCGCAGGAAACGCCCATGGATGACCGCAAAACTTGTCATCGTGAGATTAATGCATCCGATTATGATATGATGTCATTGTTTCCTCACAATTACTGGATGGGAAAATTGATCATGGAAAATATCTGGCTTCTGATTTCGGTTATAATCGCCGTGGCCTTACTGATTGGTCTTGTCCTTCTGCGGACGCTTACGGACGGCAACGCCGAAGTCAGGCTTACCGATGCAGCCATCGCCATCATTCCCGTTATCGTTTTCCTGATCGCCAGCGGCAAAATCACCAAGCTAGTAGTGGGACCCGAAGGCGTCACCGTGGAAGCCGCAAGTGAGGCGATACTCGGCGCCGCGGGGGGATCTGTCGGCGACCAAGTTGAACGCATAGAGCCCGAACCGATAACAGCAGCCGGCAAGGGCGGCATCGACAGTATTCCCGAATACCTGAATCGCGGCGTCCAGGCGCTGACATTCGAAATAGGCCGCCGATACGTTCCGGATATAATGGCCAAATATTTCCTCGAATTGACGGCAAGCCCTCAATTCAAGTACATGGTTCTTGTTGAAAACGATGGCAAATTTTTTGGCATAATGGATGCTCGGAAACTTTTATCTTTAACCGATCAACCCAGTATGGACCGAAGCGGCCGCAGCGTAACCTGGGGGAAATTACGAGAATGGATTCACGTGGATCCAAGGGCTTTTAAGGCGCTTCCGGGATTCGTCCCAGCGGAAAAATCCCTGCACGCAAACGAAACCAAGCGCGCCGCGTTGTCGCGCCTCCAGGATGAAGATAGAGAGTGGCTACCCGTTGTCGATGATTCTCGGAAATTTGCTGGAATTGTCGATCGCTCACGGCTGACCGCCGGCCTGATTTTAGACGTCGCCGATCGCTTGGAGGGATCCCGAGCCGACAACCAGTGATCCACCTCGATACATACCACCCAGCCTCATGCCGCCATCACGCGGCCAGGGGCGCATAAAACGGCTGCGTTCCCTTTAGCACGAGCCGGTGCATGAGGCGTTCGTCATCCTGGCCGAAGCCATTGCGGGCGTGCATCACCGTGCGATTGTCCCAGACGATCATATCGCCGGTTTGCCAACTTTGTTCCCAGACGAATTCTTCCTGGGTCGCATGGTCCCAGATGCGGTCGAGCAGCTCGTTGCTCTCCTCCACCGGCAAGCCCATGATGTAACCATTGATGCGCCGCCCCAGATACAGCACCTCGCGCCCGGTTTCGGGATGGGTCATGATCATCGGGTGGATCGGGCCGGGGATGCGCCGCACGTCGTCGGTGCCGGGGTCTTTCAGGCCGGGCCAGATGGTGCCGTCGCTGCTGTGCACCTTTTCATGCTTCAACGTCTTGCCTTCGATGGCGCGGCGCAGGTCGCTCGGCAGGGTTTCCAGCGCCATGTACATGTTGCAGAACCGGGTTTCACCGCCGCCCCGGGTCGTCGCCTGAATGGCGTGCAGCATGCTGCCCATGGGCGGTTCTTCCAGATAATTCATGTCGGAATGCCAATAGGCGTCGCCATGCCCCAGCGATCCGGTCTTCTTGCCGTCTTTATCGATGATGTTGCTGATGCGGCTCATTTCCGGCATGTCCGGATACCACCCCTTGCCGGTCAGCAAGGCGCGCGGCGACAGCTCCAGCGGGCCAAATCCGCGCCCGAACGCCAATTGCGCGGCGTCGTCGAAGTCCTGCCCGCGGACGCGCAGCACCAGATGTTCCATCCACGCGGCGCGAATGACCGCGAAGTCGGCCTCGTTCATCGCGTTGATGTCGAACCCGGCGACATCCGCGCCCAGCGCCGCGCCCGTTGGAATGACCTCCACCGTTGAACTCATCGCGATTCCTCCCCCTCAAACCCGCCTGATCAAACCCGCCCGATCAAATCATCGGAAATCAAATCCTGCAAGGTGTCCTCGAACGCCCCCAGGGTCTTGTCGATATCCGCGTCCGAGTGCGCAATCGAGGTCACCCCGCCCATATAGGACATCAGATCGACGCCGCGTTTGCGTAATCCCCCGCGCAGCCCGTTCACCACAGCCGGGTCGACGCCGCGAATTTGTTCCGCGCCCAGCCCCGCGACCGACCCGTCCGCCACACCCTCGCCGAAATACATATGGAAGGTCGAGGCCTCGCCATAAACCGCGCCGGCAACCTGATGCTGTTCGATGATCCCGCGCAACCCGTCGCGCAATTTCGACGCCGCCGCGTCGGCCAGCCGGTTCGGCTCCCCGGTGCTGATCTTGGTCAAAGCGGCAGCCCCGCTCGCCGCCACCAGCGCGTTGCCGTTGAAGGTGCCCTTATGGGTGACGCCGGGCCGGCGCCCCTTGAATTCGTGGGATGGGTCCAGCAGCGCCATGAATTCTGCGCGCCCGCCGACCGCGCCGCCGGGCATGCCGCCGGTGACGATCTTCGCCATCGAGGTCAGATCAGGAATGATCCCGTCACGCGCCTGCAATCCACCGGGGCTCCAGCGGAACCCGGTGATGACCTCGTCGAAGATCAGCACCGCGTTGTGTTCATCCGCCAAACGCCGCAATTCTTTCAGGAAACCCGGCGGCAGGGGCACGCTCCCGTAATTGGCGCCGGACACCTCGCAGATGATCGTGCCGATATCGCCGTCGCGTTTCAGCGCCGCTTCGACCCAATCCGCATCCGGCGGCGCCACCACGGTCGCGTCCACCGTGCCCGGCAGAATGCCCAGCGAGGACGGCTTGTCATAAGGCGCCTTCATGCCCAGATCGACGAATTCATGCCAGCCGTGGTAGTGACCTTCGAAGCGTAGAATTTTGTCCTTGCCCGAATAGGCGCGGCCGATGCGGATCGCCAGCATGGTCGCCTCCGTGCCGGACCCGACGAAGCGCACCCGCTCCGCCGACGGCACGAGCTTTTGAATCAACCCCGACCATTCGACTTCTTTCTCGTGGCAATCGGCGAAGAACACGCCGTTCGCCGCCTGTTCGCTCAACGCCGTCACGATATCGGGATGCGCATGGCCAAGCAGCATGGACGCGCTGCCCATGGCGTAGTCGACATACTCATTGCCGTCCGCGTCCCATTTATGCGCGCCCTGCGCGCGGGCGATATATTTCGGATACGGCGCCGCGTAGCGCGATTCATGCGACACGCCGCCCGCCATGCTGGAGCGCGCCTGTTCGAAAAGCCGTTCCGATTGCGTTTGTTCGCTCATATCCGCCTCCGAGATAGTTTTAACCCTGATTGTTGAAGAACGCGCCCCGCGCCTTCGCGCCCGACAGCAGGAACGACATGTCCGAACCGCCCAGAAGAAATTTCATACCCTTGTCGATGAAACCCGGTAGCAGTTTTTCGTCATAGACGCCGCCCAGCCCCGGCCAGACGTTCGCGCCTTTCGCCGCCGCGATGACGGAATCGATGGCGGCCACGAAATCCGCGTTTTGATACTGTCCGGGAATGCCCATGGTCGCCGACAAATCCGACCCGCCGACCAGCAGGCAATCGACGCCTTCGACGGCGGCGATGGCGGCGGCGTTTTTCACCGCCGTGGGGGTTTCGATCATCATCACCAGCAGGGTTTCGGCGTTGCCGCCCGCCATCGCTTCTTCCGGCGGCACGGCTTCGTATTCCAGCTGCGGCCCGCCATAGCTCATGGAGCGCGAGCCCACGGGGGGATACCGGCACGCCTGCACGAAGGCTTCGGCTTCTTTCACCGTGTCCACATGGGGAAAGACGATGCCCTGCGCGCCCGCATCCAGAATGCGCGTGGCGCGCGTCACATCGCCTTCGGGTACGCGGACTATCGCCGAGGCGCTGGTCTTCAACGCGGCGGCGCAAACCTGCCCCGCCTGATCCAGATCCATGGTCGAATGTTCCAGATCGACAAACACCCAATGAAACCCGCACGCTTCGGCGATCTGCGGAATTTCCGCCGACCGCAAGCGGCTGATCCCAAACCCGGCGGCGATCTTCCCGTCGCGCAACCGTTGCTTAACAGCGTTTTTGACGATGGCCATAAGTCCTGCCTCCCCGGCGTAATTATGATGCATGCGATATTGTGCGCGGGACGGCGGGTTTAATCAAACGCGGGGTTGGGGGAGGTGAGCCCCCACCGCGCCCCTAAACCGTTGGCGGGATGATGTGCCGGGACGGGTCGAGGTTTATGATCATTCGCTTCACCAGGCGCTTGCTGGTTTCGGGGAAGCTTTCGCGTTTGTGCAGGACGGTGGCGTTGTCCCAGAGCACGAGGTCGCCGGGGCCCCAGTCGTGGTCGTAAACGTGCGCGGGTTTCGTCGCGTGTTGCAATAATTTATCCAGCAGATCATCGGCTTCGTCCTGGGGCA
>JABJJH010000327.1 GCA_018660965.1 Rhodospirillaceae bacterium
GCGCATCATTCCGACATCGGCGGCGCCACGCACGGCGCCTATAATGCGGCGGCGACGGAAATCTGGCAGGAAGGACTGCGCATTCCCCCGGTCAAACTCTATGACAAAGGCGTGCGTCGCGACGACTTCCATCGCATGTTGACCATCAATGTGCGCCACCCGCGCGATTTTGAAGGCGATCTGGCGGCGCAGATTGGATCGGTCAAGTTGGGGGAAAAACGGCTCGGCGAACTGGTCGCGGAATCCGGCGCCGAAACCGTTACAGCGGCGGTGGCGCGCGTTCTGGACGCGGCCGAGGCTCAGGCCCGCGCCGTCATCAAGGCCTGGACCGATGGGGTTTATAAGGGCGTGGCGCTGCTGGATGACGATGGCCGTGGCAATGTGGATATCGCGGTGCGCGCGACGGTCACCATCAAAGGCGATTGCATCGAGGTGGATTTGTCGGAGTCCGACCCACAGGTCGAAAGCTTCATCAATTCATCCTTCGCCAATACCCAGTCAGCGGTCGTCATGTCCTACGCCTTTCTGCTCGACCCCGGCATCGCGCAGAACGCGGGCACGATCCGGCCGCTGACGGTGAAGGCGAAGGAAGGCACCGTTGTCTGGGCGAGGCCCGGTGCGCCGGTGACCCTGTGCACGTCCCATTGCAGTCAGGAAATTATCGAAGCCATCGTGGACGCTATCGCGCCCGCCTGTCCGGAACGCGCCATGGCCGGGTGGGGCAAGCGGTTTCGGATCGCGATCAAGGGCGAGGACCCGCGCAACGGCGCGCCGTTCATCTGGCATATGTTTCACGCACGGCCCGGTGGGGGCGCGTCGTCCGGCGGCGATGGCTGGCATGGCAGCGGCGAATGGCATTCCGCGGGCGGTTTGAAATTCGGCTCGGTCGAAGTCGCCGAGGCGCGGTTTCCGCTTCTTTTCGAACGCCATGAATATAGACCCGAATCCGGCGGCGACGGCCAGTATGTCGGGGGCGCGGGGTGTGAATTGTCGCTGCGTCTGGAAACCGAAACCGACTGCAAGGTGAACACGGCGGGAGAGGGCGTGCGTCATGCGGCGGAAGGGCGGCAGGGCGGATGCGCCGCCGCCCCACACGATTACAGCATGCGCGCGCCGGACGGAACGGTCCGGGTTCTCAAGACCAAGGAAGAAGGCGTGGATGTGAAGGCGGGCTCCGTCTTCGAAGTGTTGTCCGGCGGCGGCGGCGGCTGGGGCGACCCGACGAACCGGACGGCGGAAGCCCGTGCAGAAGATGAACGCGATGGACTCCCGCCTTATACCGGTGGAGCCGCCAATGTATAGAATTGGAATCGATATCGGCGGCACCTTCACCGATCTGGTGGTGGTGGACGATGCAGGTGCGGTGCATTTCGGCAAGACCCCTTCGACGCCGGAAGATCAATCCATCGGCGTCATGGCGGGACTGGCGATGATGGCGGCGAGGTTATCGACGCCCTTAACCGATATGCTTGGTCAAACCGAACGGATCGTGCACGGCATGACAGTCGCCACCAACGCCTTGCTGGAACGCAAGGGCGCGCGATTGGGGCTGCTGACGACCGAAGGCCATCGCGACGTGCTGGAAATGCGAGAGGGCCTGAAGCCCGAACGCTACAACCTACGTCTGCCGCGCCATCCCGCGCTGGCGCCGCGCGAATTGCGCTTGGGCGTTCGCGAGCGCATGCGCCATACCGGCGCGGTTGAAACGCCGCTCGACAGGGTCTCGCTCGACGCCGCGATCGAGACTTTGCGCCAGGTAAAAGTCGAAGCCATTGCGGTTTGTTATCTGCACGCCTACGCCAATCCGGCGCATGAACGCGAGACCCGGGACCGATTGACCGAGAAACTGCCCGATGTCTATGTCTCGTTGTCTTCGGACGTGCTGCCGCAGATCAAGGAATACGAGCGGGTTTCGACCACGGCGGTGAACGCCTATGTGGGACCGGCGCTGGAACGTTATCTGGGACGATTGCAAGATCGCTTGCGCGACGCTGGGTATGACGGGCCGGCGCTGATTACGTTATCACACGGCGGCGTGGCGCCCATCGTGGAGGCGATCCGTCTGGCGGCGGGTACGGTTCTGTCCGGCCCGGCGGGTGGATTGGCGGGGGCGCGTCACGCCAGCGGGGTGCTGGATGTTGGCGATTTGATTCCCTTCGACATGGGCGGCACCTCCACCGATATTTCACTGATCGTCGACGGGGAAGTGACGCTATCTTCCGACAGGACGGTCGCGGGGGAACGGATCGCCTTATCGAGTCTCGACATTGTTACGCTTGGTGCGGGCGGCGGTTCCATCGCCTGGGTCGATACCGGCGGTTTGTTGAATGTCGGGCCGCAAAGCGCGGGCGCGGTTCCGGGGCCTGCAAGTTATGGCAAGGGCGGAGTCGAGCCGACCGTGACGGACGCCAACGTGGCGTTGGGTTTTCTCGATCCGGCCGGGTTCAGTGGTGGCCGGGACGCGTTGGATGTTGCGGCGGCGGATGCGGCGCTGGACAAGCTGGCCGCGAAGCTTGGGATTGACCGGATCGCGGCGGCGGAGGGCGTCTTTCGCGTCGTCAACACACAGATGGCCGAAGGCGTCCGCCTGGCCACAGTGCGCCGGGGCGTCGATCCAAGACGGTTCGCATTGTTTGGATTCGGCGGCGCGGCGGGTCTGCATGTGACGTCATTGGCGCGAATGCTGGATATCAAGCGGGCGGTCATTCCACGCATGGCGTCGGTGTTGTCGGCCTGGGGCATGTTGACGACGGATTTACGCTATGAAATGAGCCGAACGAAAATTGGCGAAATCGGACAAATGAGCCCGTCGGACTTGCAGGCGCTGTTTGGCGGTTTGGAAGATGATGCGCGCGGCGCGCTTGAGTCCTGGTTCGATGGCGATATCCGCACCAGCCGAACCGCGGATATGCGGTACGGCGAACAGATTTTTGAAATTGACGTCGATTTGAATCATGTCGATTTGGCCGATTCAGGCGCAGCGAAGGCGGCGAAAAAGGCGTTCGAGGCCCGGCACGAGGATCTGTACACCTACTCGTTGCCGGACCGCGAACCGGTGCTGGTCAATGCGCGCGTGGCTGCGATTGGCGAACTCTCGGCGCCGCCCGCGGAAACGCTGGTTCCAGGCGGACCGGACGCTAAACCCACGGGAACGCGGGAAATTTATCTGGATGGCTGGACCGACGCGCCAGTGTTCGCCTTCGCCGACCTGCCGGCAGGTCAGGTGATATCAGGACCAGCTTTGATCGAGGCGGACACGACGACGGTTTTGCTGCGCCCCGACGATGTTGCGTCGGTCACGGAAACCGGCTGGCTGGATATTTCTGTTAATGCATAATACCTAACTAAAACACTAGGTCTTATCAATTTGTTCACAAATTTCACGCTACGGTCTCGTTGGACGGTTGGGGCGTCCAACTACCTATAGCGAGCGAGTGGGTTTATGGACAAAATATTGCTGGTCGAGGATACGCGTCTATTCTCTGACCTGGTTACACGGCGCATCGAAGACGTCTTGGATATCCCCGTTGTTGCGGCGCCGGATTTGAGCACGGCAAGGCGAATTGTCGATGAGATGCGGGACGATTTGGTGTTGGCGGTCCTGGATTTAACCTTGCCCGACGCGCGTGATACCGAAGTGGCCGAGTTCGCCCACTCGGAGAGAATTCCATCTATCGTATTCACGGGTAGTTTTGACAAACAAACGAGAGCTAAAATTCTTGCGTTTGATGTCATTGATTACGTGACCAAGGACGCGCCGGGCAGCGTTGACTATCTTGCCTCAATCGTGCGTCGAATTTACCGAAACCGAAAATTGACCGCGCTTGTCGTCGATGATTCAAAAACGGCTCGCAAGTTTATTTCAAAACATCTCCGGCAATATCAGTTGAACATCGTGGAAGCTGAAAGCGCCGATCATGCGTTGGAAATTCTCGATGAAAACGATACGCCGGATGGCAACAATGTTTCGTTGGTGATAACGGATTTTCATATGCCGGGAAGGGACGGTGGCGAATTGATTCGGGCCATTCGCAAGCGTTGGCCAAAAGACAAACTGGCGGTCATCGGGTTGTCCGCGATGGGCGATAGCGAACTGTCCGCACGTTTCATCAAGATGGGCGCGAATGATTTTCTGACCAAGCCCTTCCTGCCGGAAGAGTTTTTCTGCCGAATAACCCACAATTTGGACATGATCGACCAACTAAAGGCGCTTCGTCATGCAGCGACACGGGATTATTTAACGGGAATGTATAATCGCCGGTTTTTCTTCGACGTGGCGTCGCCGATTTTCGAGAACGCGAAACGCCGTAACGCCGACTTGATGGTTGCGATGGTGGATATCGATCATTTCAAATCCGTGAACGATACGTATGGGCATGATATTGGGGATGATGTGCTTAAATCGGTCGCGCGGACGCTGACTGGTTTTACGCGAGACACGGACGTCATCGCCCGGTTCGGCGGCGAGGAGTTCTGTCTCATCGCGCCTGAAATGGAACCGGCGGCTATGTCTGATTACCTTGAAAAGTTCCGCGCGGAAATATCCAAACTGTCTTTTGTCGATGGGGCGTTGTCCGTCACCGCCAGTATCGGCGCGACGAACGGATTGATGGAAAATCTGGACAACATGATCGGCCATGCGGATCAAATGTTGTATCAGGCGAAGGAAACGGGCCGGGACAAGGTTGTCATCGCATAACGTGAGTTCCCAGACGCGGCCCTTTTTTGTCCCGCGAGGCGTTGGTAAGCTTCTCGTGGTTCGCTTTGGCGGTGGTTCGATGATCGGGGGTGACATTCGATGGCGCGTAAACTTGAAGTGGGTGTGTTCGATCATATCGAGCACATTCCCGGCGTTTCACTGGAAAAGCTGTACCGGGACCGGCTGAACCAGATTGAGCTCTTCGATAAAGGCGGGATCTACTGCTATCATTTGGCGGAACATCACACGCCCGCCGTGCATTCCATGGCGCCGTCGCAAAATGTATTCTTGTCTTCAGTTGCGCAGCGAACGCAACGCTTACGCTTTGGCCCCTGCGTCTACGTACTGCCCCTGCATCATCCCCTACGCTTGATCGAGGAAGTCAGCATGCTCGACAATCTGTCGAGCGGCCGGTTGGAAGTCGGCGTTGGACGAGGCGGTGTTCTGGAAGCGTATTTCTGGGGGCAGGAATCCGACCCGGATTCGAACCGTGAACGATACGAGGAAACCCTTGCGATTTTGCGCAAGGGATTGACCAACGACTCGCTGACTCACGAAGGGCGGTTCTATCAATTCGACGACGTGCCGATGCGTCTGCACCCTAAACAGAAACCCCATCCTCCGCTTTGGTATATGCGCAATCCGGAAACGGCGGCGCGTGAAGGCATGAATTGCGTCGTGGTTGGCTCCATTAACGACATGGAAGCGAATGTTCGCCGATTCCACCGTGTATGGGATGAAACCCAAATAGGCGGTCTGGCGGCGCAAGCGGATATGAAGCCGAAGATTGGGCTCGTGATGCACGCTGTCATAGCGGAAACCGAAGCCGAGGCGATCCGCGTCGCCGAGCCAGCGTGGGAGGCGTATCGATATAACCTTGGAACGCCGCGGCGTCTGGAGGCGGAACGTCGGCAATTGACGCAATTCATTGGCCGTGCAGATTCCGGCGACCGGCGCGGTAACCGTCCCGAGCGACATATGGCGGTGGAGGAGCGGCGCGATCTGGATGAGGCTTTGGCGGCTTTATCGGAAAGTGAACGCGCCGAACGGGGCCAGCGGCGGCGCGCGCCCGGCGGCATCAATGCGGGCGTCATGGCGGGGACGCCGGAAACGATCAAACCATGGTTGGAAGAATATTTAACGACCGGCGCGAACTATCTGGTGATGTCATTTCAATGGGGCGACATCAGCCACGAAGACGCCGTTCGTTCAGTGAAGCTGTGGACCGAGGAGGTCATGCCGACATTGGCTTGAGAATGTGGGGGCCGTGAAATTGTGGGGCGCAATCGCCAAGCGTCGCCATGGAATAGCGTTATGTCCAGCGGCCCACTGTGCCGAAGAAGGTTACCGGAGGGCGTAAAACATTGCGACGACGAGGAACCACCCCAGTGTCGCGGCGCCAAGGCAAAAAAGGATTGAAACGCCTTTAAACCAGGCTTTCGGTCGTTTTAACGCCGATGTCGTTAGGATCGCGATTTTCGGCTCCATGATCTCGTTGCTCAAATTATTGCCTGCATCCTGTTCGTCGTGGATAGCAAGGCTATTTGATAATGATGCAAGGACTGGACCAGTTTTCTAGATCCTTGAAATCATTTGTTTTTATTTTCCCCGCCAAAAGAAATTTGAGTGATGTGTAAAATATTCTGACACGTCATTTTCATGTTAAGGCGTTTATTCCAACATTACTCGAATATTTATTTATTAGTATCAATAGCTTGTGGGTCATAGTTTCATTTTGCCCGGTAGATTTTGATACTGTAAATTATTTCGACATTTTGACAGCACGAGTTCTACCTTATCGAGTTGTTATATATTGCAATTCACGTTTATAAAGATTTTGCGGCCACCAGCGTGATTTCCACGAGATCGCCTTCGGCCAGCGCAACACCGATACAGGCGCGTTGTGGCCAGTTGTCCGGTCCGATCCAGGGGTTCCAGACGGCGTCCATGTCGGCTTTTTTCGAAATGTCCGTTATGTAGACCGTCGCCGATAGAATGCGCGATTTGTCGGAGCCCGCATCGGCGAGGTTTTTGTCGAGTTGCGCCAAGGTCAGGCGCGTCTGCTCGGTGAGGTCCGCTAACGGGGCGCCCGCCGTGGCCACCGTGAACACGATATTATCGAAACTTACCGCCCGATTCCGGCCTGTCGCGCTGCCCGCCAGTCTTTCGATGCTCATATCAGTCACTCCTTTATAAGGTAAGCCCGCCGTCGATGATCATGGTGGTCCCGGTCGTGTATTTCGCTGCGTCGCAGCCAAGGTAAACCGCGCCTTCGGCTATTTCTTCCGCCGTCCCGAGGCGCCCCAGAGGTTGCCGGTCGATGAAATCCTTGCGCGCTTGAACGGGATCGTCGAAGGCGTTGATGCGGTCGTCCAGGGAGGGCGATTGTATCGTGCCCGGGCATATCGCGTTGCAGCGAATTCCCTGGTGGATATGGTCGGCGGCTATGGCCTTGGTCAGCCCGATAACCGCCGCCTTGCTGGCGCCATAGGCGACGCGCTTTGGCAAGCCGGACACGGAGGAGGCGACGGAGGACATGTTGATGATCGAACCGCCGCCATTGGCGAGCATCGCGGGCAGGAATGCCTTGGTCATGCGAAACATGCCCTTGGCGTTCAGGTTGAAGGCGAAATCCCAGTCCGCTTCGCTGCACTCCAGGATATCGCCATGGGGCACGAACCCCGCGATATTCAAAAGCACATCGACCGCGCCGATATCGGACGCCGCCTTCGCGATGGCGTCAGGGTCCGTAACGTCGAGCGTGCGGATGGAAACGCCAATTTCGGCGTGGAGCGACTTTAACCCGGCTTCGTTGATGTCCGTGGCGATGACGGTTGCGCCTTCGTTGGCGTATGCGACAGCGCACGCCCGGCCAATGCCTTGCACGGCGGCGCTGATCAAGGCTGTCTTCCCGGCCAGTCGATTGCCCATGCTTTTAGTCTCCCCCATGTTTTAGTCGCCTAAGTGTCCCAATCAGTGGGAGTGACGTGGCGTGCTGGCCGCGACGCCGTGATATTGGGTTGCGAATTCCAGGCAGCCGCCAGTGGATAGTTGCCCGACGGCGCCCCGGTACAGTTCCTGCCAGGGCGTTTGGTGGTCAGGAATGGTGGGGACATGAGCGTCCCACCGCGCCTTGATTTCGGCGTCAGGTAGATCAACGTTCACCAGACGTGTGTTCAAGTCGACGTTCACGGTGTCGCCAGTTTTCAGAATAGCCAGCCCGCCGCCGGCGGCGGATTCGGGCGAAGCGTTCAGAATGGCCGGGGTGCCGCATGTGCCGCTTTGGCGACCATCGCCGAAACAGGGCAGTTCGGTGACGCCTTGGCGCACCAGCGCGTCCGGGGGCAGCATGTTCACCACTTCCGCCGAACCAGGATACCCGATGGGCCCGCAACCACGGATGAAGAGCAAACAATTGGCGTCGATGTTCAGGTTCGGATCGTTGATGCGGTCGTGATAATCCTCGGGGCCGTCGAACACGATGGCGCGTCCCTGGAAACAATTTTCATTGCCGGGCTCGGATAAGTAACGATCCCGAAAGTCCTGACTGATGACCGAGGTTTTCATTAACGCCGCATCGAACAGATTGCCGCTGAAGACGACGAAACCGGCTTTTTCCATCAACGGGTCGGTGATCGGGCGAATGACCTTGGTGTCCCTGGATGACGCCGCGCGATAGTTCGCGCCAATAGTTTCGCCATTTACGGTCAAGGCGTCTTCGCGAAGTTCACCGATTTTCATCAATTCGGCGGCGACGGCGGGGACGCCGCCGGCGGCGTGATAACCTTCGCCAAGATACTCGCCCGCTGGCTGGCAATTGACGATCAGGGGGATGTGATGTCCGACCGTCTGCCAATCCTCAATGTCCAGTTCAACGCCCATATGTCGGGCGATGGCGTTGATGTGTATCGGGCAGTTCGTTGAGCCGCCGATGGCGGAATTCACCACGATGGCGTTTTCGAACGCCGCGCGCGTCAGTATTTTCGATGGCGTCAAATCTTCGCCGACCATATCGACGATCCGCCGCCCGGTCGCGTACGCCATTTGGCCGCGTTCCCGATACGGCGCGGGTATGCTGGCGCACCCTGGCAGGGACATGCCCAGCGCCTCGGCGAGTGAGTTCATCGACAGCGCGGTGCCCATTGTGTTGCAATGGCCCAGGCTTGGCGCGGACGCCGCGACCATATCGATGAATTCCGGATAGTCGATGTCCCCGGCGGCCAGCAACTCGCGCGCCTTCCAGACGACGACGCCGGACCCCGCCAACTCCCCATCCCAATGCCCGTCCAGCATGGGCCCGCCGGACAGAACGATGGCGGGCAGGTTCGCCGTCGCCGCCGCCATGATGCAGGCGGGCGTGGTCTTGTCGCATCCCGTGGTCAGCACGACGCCGTCGATGGGATACCCGTGCAGAATTTCGACCAATCCCATATAGGCGAGGTTACGGTCCAGAGCGGCGGTTGGGCGTCGCCCGGTTTCCTGGATGGGGTGGACGGGGAAGGCCAACGGAATGCCCCCTGAATCGCGAATGCCCGCGCGAATCCGATCTTCGAGGTCCACATGAATGCGGTTGCAAGGCGAAAGGTCGCTGCCGGTTTGCGCGATCCCGATAATTGGTTTGCCTGATTGCAATTCCTCGCGCGTGATGCCGTAATTCATGTATCGTTCTAGATACAGCGCGGTCATGCCGGGGTTGCCGCTGTCGTTGAACCATTGCTGGCTTCGCAAGATCGGTTTTTTGCTCATTTCAAGGTCTCTCTAATTATGGCATTAGGCGTAGCCTGGGACGTGAATTCGATACGCGCAACAGAAATTACGATCCAGGAGACTACACTGAATGACAATTACAATTCAGTCGGTATAATCGGCCTCTAAAAGCGAACAGGAAAAGGCGTAATCCGGTGAATCGTTTTGGTTTGATATGTATTGCATTGCTGGCGGTCGCAGCGCCCGCAATTTACGCCGCGCCTGTTAGCGCCAGCGGCGTCACCGACTTTCAGGACGCCATCGCGGCGCAATGGAAAGGCGACCTTGATGAAGCGCTGACGCTATACACCAAGGCGCTTAAAAAAGGGGATCTGTCACATAAGCAACTGTCGATTGGCGCTTACAACCGTGGCATTATTTACCTTAGCAAACAGAAATATAATCTCGCTATTTCCGATTTTGACACAGCGATCTGGCTGCGGCCAAATTATGCGGATGCGTTCCACAACCGGGGCCTCGCGTTTAGCCGATCGGGTCGGTACGACAGATCGATAGAGGATTTCGACGCGGCGATAAAAATTAAACCGGACAACCCGAGCGCCCTGAACAATCGAGGCAACGCCTATCGCGCCAAGAATCAATTCGATAAGGCGCTGGTCGATTATAACAAGGCCATCGCGACGCGACCGGATTACGGGTTTGGGTTTTATAATCGCGGACTCGCCTACGAAGGCAAGGCGATCGCGATGGAAAGCGTGTCGAGCGGACAGACTTCGGAAGCTAAAAGCGTCAAGGTCCAGGTCGAGGAATTATGGCGGCGCGCCCGGCAGGACTACGAAGCCGCTGCGGCTCTCTTGCCCGACCACCCGGTCATCAAGGCGAAGCTTGCGCAAACGCCGAAATAACCTTGCGCTAGTACGGTCGGTCGCCGCGAATCTGCGTGCGGTGCAAAAGACGACGGGCCTTGTCGTCGAAGGAATCCCTTCGATGCAGGGTGCAGCGATTGTCCCATACCAATAAATCGCCGACCGCCCATTTGTGATGCCAGTGCAATGATGGTTGCGTGGCGTGCGCCCATAATTCATCGAGCAACGCTTCGCTTTCGTCGAGTGGCGAATCCACGACCCAGGCGTTGCGGCGGCGCCCTAAAAACAGGGCCTTGCGGCCCGTGACCGGGTGCGTGCGCACGATAGGATGCCGCTCGCCAGGCGCGGTCCGGGGGTCGTCCACGGTGTCGAATCCCTTTCGCAGTCCATCCGAGCTATCCCGGCTGGCGTCGTGATTGATGGCGCGCCCCTCTATCCAGGATTTCAGGGAGTCCGGTAATGTGTCATGGGCGTCGTACATATTGGCGAACCCCGTATCGCCGCCTTCGTCCGGGATTTCGAGCGAATATAAAAGACTCGCGGAGGGCGGTTCGTCGATATAGGACATATCCGAATGCCAGATGGCCTCGCCCGAACCCAGGCTGCCGATAACCGCGCCATTCTCGCGAATATTGGACATGACCGCGATTTCGGGAAAGTCCGACAGCCAGGGCCTGCCAACCGTATTGTTGGGGGCGGGTTGCAGCGGGCCGAAACGGCGACTGAAGGCGGTCTGGTCATCCTTGGAAAGAGTCTGATTGCGGAAGAGCAGCACGGCGTGGTCGGACCAGGCTTTTTCGATGTCGCGGAACAGATCGTCATCGACATCGCGAATGTTGACGTCGCGCACCTCTACGCCGATAGCGGGGGAAAGGGGCGCGAGGTCGAGGGCTGTCTTTGTCGTCATGGCGGGCCTTTGAAATTCGTTGCGGGGCGGTCGTGTGCCGAAACCGTATGCCAAGTTGCCCAGCCGCGCAACAAACCCGCCGGTCACATTGTACGCCAAAAGCGAATTAAATTGTTTAACGCGGCTGTGCGTCGTACCCCTTTTTCATGAATTCTCAACCCCATTCCTTTCTCGCCCGCACGCCATTTTATTATGGATGGGTTGTTGTCGGCGTCGCGTTCGTGACGATGGCGCTCGGCGTTAATGCGCGCACGTCGTTTTCGTTGCTGGTGCCGCCGTTATCGGATGAATTCGGATGGGATCGCGCGACAATTGCGGGGATTTTCTCCGTCGGTTTCATCACCTCGACGATCCTGTCTCCGATATTGGGTGTTTTGATGGGGAGAGTCGGGCCGCGATATTTCATGCCGGTCTGCGTTCTGGTGGTTGGGCTTGGATTCGCGCTTGCGCGCTACTCGACGGCGCCGTGGCATTTATACGTCACCCTTGGCGCCATGGTGGTGGGTGGATCGGTTGGATTCAGTTACATCGGACATTCATTCTTTCTGCCAAACTGGTTTGTTCGCAAACGCGGTCTTGCGGTCGGGATCGCGTTTTCCGGCGTCGGCGTGGGGTCGATCCTGATTTTTCCATGGATGCAACGACTGATCGAAACGGATGGTTGGCGCGATGCGTGTTTGTCCCTGGCCGTCATCCTTGTCGTGGTGCTGTTGCCGCTGAATTATTGCCTGCAACGTACCCGCCCGGAAGATATCGGCCTGCGTCCTGATGGGCGCGGCGACGACACGGGTACAGCCGAAGGGAAGGTCGGGTCGGCGGATGCGCGGGACGATAACGTCGTCGACGCGCAATGGGTCGCCAGAACCTGGACCGTCCCCACGGCGTTGCGGACGACGAAATTCTGGTGGCTGGCGGCGGCGTATTTCAGCAGCCTTTTCGCGTGGTATGCGGTGTTGGTGCACCAGACGAAATTTCTTCGCGATATCGGGTTTTCCGCCGAACTGACCGCCTACGCCCTGGGGCTGGTCAGTTTTGCCGCGATTTTCGGCCAAATAATGATCGGCGCAATTTCCGACCGGTGGGGCCGTGAAGTCGCGTGGACCATTTCCATGGTCGGGTTCATCATCTGTTACGGACTGCTTGTGATGTTAAAAATCTATCCCTCGACATTGCTGGTCTACGCGATGATCGCCGCTCAGGGGGTCCTTGGCTATGGCATGGCCTCGGTTTACGGCTCGGTTGCGGCGGATGTGTTCAGCGGCGCGCGGTACGCGTCGATTTTTGGCGTTTTGGGGTTGTGCTCCACCTTGGGCGCGGCGTTTGGCCCCTGGGTCATGGGACGGCTTTATGACCTTCAGGGCGCGTACACGGTTTCGTTTTATGTCTGCGCCGCCATGGCTGGCGTCTCGATCCTGTGCATGTGGGCGGCGGCGCCGCGCCATGTGCGTCTGGTGGCGGGGCAGGCGGCCCGGCGCTAGTGGGGCAACTGATCAATATGTTCGTGGTCTGATTCACGAAATGCTTGGGAACCAAGCGTTTAGATCAGACCACTAGTGTCTGCCGCCTTGCGAAACCGGACTTCGCGCGTCAAGCTGAGCACTCAGGTTTTTATACAAATGGGAGGCGACGGTTATGCATAAATGGATCGATCATATTGTGGTGCGCGTGAAGGATCTGGATCAGACCCTGGCGGATTATGACTCCAAGCTTGGGTTGAAGCCGAGCAAGGGCCCGGAAGACCTTCCGTCGATGGGGATGCGCGCCGCGATCATGCCGCTTGGCGATTCCGGACGGTTTATCGAACTGGCGGAACCGTTGGGCGACGGCGGCGCCATTGGAAGTTCACTCGAAAAAAGAGGCGAAGGCGTTCACCTCGTGGCGCTGGCGGTTGATGATATGGCCGAGGCCAAGGCTGATTTGAAAGCGCGGGGCACGCGCGTGATTGAGGCGGGAAAGCAGGTTTTCATCCACCCGGGCGAAACCAATGGCGTCATGTATCAGTTGATCGAACGTAAATAACCGGTTTCCAACCCGGTGTGACCGAGATCGTATCGACGACAGGCATGGCGACGCCGTTTTGCTGGAATTGGATACGCTGGCGCGTTAAACAAAACAGCGTTTGAATTTGAGGAGCCTCCATGCAGTCACTGCATTTCGAACCCTGTGAGCTGCCGCCCGAAGCGGAAGCCTTGCGCGGGGAAGTTCGTGAATTCCTGGCCGAAACGATGGCCGATTACCCGATGGCGAAA
>JABJJH010000118.1 GCA_018660965.1 Rhodospirillaceae bacterium
CGTCGGCGGATTCTTTCGACGCCAAAGGACGGAACCGCTTGGCCCAGGAATACGAGCTGTCGCAGCCGCGCTGAAATACCGGCAAGTCGCCCATGGCGGCATAAGCGGACACATCGATATCCTTGTAGTCCAGCCGCCATGAGTCCGGGTCGTCCAGATTGTCCTGCATGAAGCCGTCGCAGGTCAGATTACAGCCGAACAGGCGCAGCCAGACCGTAGGGACGCCGGAATAGCGGCCTTCGCCCTGAATGGAGTAGAAAATCTCCGAATATGTGATTTGCCGGTCAGCCATCGCGACAGTTTAATCGTACGGCGTTGTCTTGGACAGCTAACCGCCGGTAAAGTTGGGTTTCTGTTTGTTGGTAAAGGCGGTCACGGCTTCCTGATGATCAGCGGAACTGTTGGATTGAGTTTCCACGCTAAGGCCTAAATCCATCATCGAATGGGCCAGTTGGCGCAGGGGAATATTGACCAGTTGTTTGGTCCAGCGGATTGATTTCGAGGCCCCGGACGCCAGCCGCCGCGCCAGGCTGTACACCTTGTCGTCGAGTTCGTCCGCCGCGACGACATGATTGATCAACCCGATGCGTTCGGCTTCGGTTGCGGTCATCAAATCACCGGTCATCAAATATTCCTTGGCGCGCGCGAAGCCGACCAGTTGCGGCCAGATAACGGCGCCGCCGTCGCCCGCGACCAGCCCGGCGTTCACATGGGGGTCGCCGATCTTGGCGTGTTCGGCGGCGATGATGACGTCGCAGAACAGGGCCACCGTGGCGCCAAGGCCGACGGCGTGACCATTGAGCCGCGCGATGATCGGCTTATCGCATTCAAGCATGCGAAAGATGATGCGCTTGGACTCCGGCATGCCTTTGTCCCAAAGGTCCGTGTCGTCTATTTTCTTCTGCATGGCGACGACATTGCCGCCGGCGGAAAAGGCGCGCCCCGCGCCGGTCAGGACGACGACATCGACTTCCGGGTCGTCATGAACGTCGGTCCAGATTCGCGACATGCCGTGATGCATGGCCGGTGAGAATGCGTTCATGGTCTGTGGCGTGTTGAGCGTGATCGTCATGACGCCCTTGTCCTTTTCGATCAACAAATCTTCGTAACTGCTGTAATCGATCATGTCTTGATCCTTTCCGCGCCAATTGATGCAGGGTTTCGTCGATATTCATTATGCGGCCAAAGTGGTGGATTGTACTGTGTTCATCGCGTCGCCTGTGACGTTTGGCCGCGTTCGCAATGCGGCGGTTCAGGTCACTGTTTCGCCCGTGTACAAGACCGCCGCCGTTTGAAATTTCACGTCACGCGGCATAGGCTGGCGTCCATGGCGTATGAAATCAAACCGTTGCCGGGCCCGCTTGGCGCGGAAGTCGTCGGGCTCGACCTGAAGACGCCGCTATCGGCTGAGGTCGCGGCGGCGATCAATCGGGCCTTCGCCGACAACATCGTTCTGGTGTTTCGCGATCAGGATTTGACCGCCCAACAATTGCTCGCCGCCGCCGAAGGCCTGGGCGAACCGATGATCCAGCATTTGTCGCAATTCAAGGTGCCCGAATGCCCGCTGGTCTCCTACGTCTCCAATCAGGAAAAGACCGATACGGGCGCCCCCAAGCTGTTGGGCAAGGCGTGGCATACCGACCATTCCTTCCAGCGCGAACCGCCCAAGGCGACGATGCTGCACGGGGTCGAATTGCCGCGCCAGGGCGGCGATACATGGTTCGCCAATATGCGATTGGCCTACGAAGAACTGCCGGGCGCGTTAAAGCACCGCGTCGAAGGGCTGGACGCGATCCACGCCTATCGCGAAAGCCGCGAAATCATGTCCCGTGACGAACGCGGCGCCGAAATGCTGTCGGACGAACAGGAACGCGCGACGGGCATCGTGCATCCCGTGGTGCGCACGCACGATGAACGCGGCTCCCGGTCAATTTATATCAACCCGCTGCGCATCAAGCGGTTCATCGGCATGGGGCCGGACGACAGCACGGATTTATTGGCCGAACTGACGGCGCACGCCACCGGCGACGCGTTCACCCATGCCCATGCCTGGGCGCGCGGCGATGTCGTCCTCTGGGACAATCGCCAGTCCCTGCACCGGGTGGAACATAATTACGACCTGGCGGAAAAACGCCTGATGCACCGGATCATCCTGAAGGGCGATGCGCCGAAGTAAGGTCACGCCTTTTTTGAAGCCGCCGCCAGCGCCGATAATTGAAGCGCGCCTATCGATGGTTTGGCGGTTGATTGGTTCGAATCCATCCACGCCTTTACAGGGATTTCCGTGGCTTCAGAAATGGCGTTGAGTTTCTGCAAGGAACTGAGGGCGTCCCAGGTTTGGGGAACGACTCCCGGAATGGGTTTAACGTGCGCATGAGAAGCCTGCCCCATCTTGACAACGGCCGGGTACAATTTACGCATAACGGCGTCATAGAGTTCATCATGTTCGCGCGAGCCAGAATCGGTGCGAACGAAAGTGTCGTGTTTTGCCTGGAACGCGGTTTCCAGCACCAGCGCGGACGCCGCGAAATCCACTTCGCAGCCGTTTGACTGTTCAAGATATACCGTGTCGCCGTCCGTTTCGACAACAGCGCCAACGACATTGGCGGCAACATTGCGAACAATATCTCCAACCTTAAACATCAAAATTTTGACCTCTATTATGAATGCCCGCCACTATAATCAGGTCCGGTCGTGTGCTGACAGCCATTTTGTAGAAGACGGCGCAATCGTTTCACCGAATGTCGCCTGTTAGAATTGGATACAAACCGTATGGGTTGCCCAAACAGGCGGATTTTCCCATCAGGCCCGTGGTCCGGCACCTTGTGGAACCGGATTTTTTCCGCCAGAAATAATGCCGGGATTACGAGAGGATATCACACATGAGCGATTACGTTGCCTACGACCAATCCGGTGGCGTGGCGACCCTCACCATGGACGATGGTAAGGCGAACGCATTTGGGATTGATATGATCGCCGCGCTGGATGCGGGGATCGACCGGGCGTTGCGCGACGCCAAGGCGTTGGTGATTACCGGGCGGCCCGGTGTGTTGTGCGGCGGCTTCGATCTCAAGGTCATTCGGGGCGACGACGAGGACAAGAAGGCCGAAATGCGCGCGGCGGGGCAGGCGGCGATGCTGAAACTGTACGTCCATCCGCAACCGGTAATCTTCGCCTGCACCGGCCATTCGGTGGCGGCGGGCGCGTTGTTGTTGCTGACCGGAGACCATCGGATCGGCGTGGCCGGCGATTACAAAATCGGGTTGAACGAAGTCGCCATCGGCTTGCCGCTGCCGGTGTACGGGCTGGAATTGGCGCGCGACCGGCTCGACCCCAGGGCGCTGGGCGCGGCGACGCTGGGCGCGGCAATATACGATCCCGACGGCGGCGTTGCGGCGGGGTATCTGGACGATGCGGTGGACGCCGATGGGCTCACTGACGCCGCGCGGGATGTCGCGGCGCGCATGTCGGAACTGGATTCCGGCGCCTTCGCGGCGACAAAACTGCGGTTGCGTCTGGGGACCATCGCCAGAATTAGGGGCGCAGAATAATTCGGGGCGCGGAATAATCGAAGCACAGGGGGATTTCATCATGCAACAACAGGCGGCGGATTTACGCGCGGAAGGCGACGAGCTGTACGGGTTTCTCGAAACCCTGACGGCGGCGGACTGGGCGCGCAACACACCGTTCAAGAACTGGACCGTCAACGATGTCGTGGGGCATTTGCATCTGGGCGACTGGATGGTGGTGATGACCATGACCGACCCGGAACGGTATCTGGAAATTCGCGACGCGCGGGCGGCGGCGCGCGCGCGCGGCGCCGGAGCGACCGACTCCATGGAAGGTCTGGGGCCGGATATCCAACAGGGACCCGCGTTGCTGGCGCAATGGCGGGATCATTATCTGAAAATGTGTGACGCCTTCGCGGCGGCTGATCCCAAGCATCGGGTGAAATGGTCGGGCCCGGATATGGGCGTGCGCATGGCCGCCACCGCGCGGCAGATGGAAACCTGGGCGCATGGGCAAGAAGTGTATGACTTGCTGCGCCGACCGCGCGACCCTTCCGACCGCTTGAAAAATATCGCGGTATTGGGGGTCAAGACGTTTGGATGGACCTTCGTCAATCGCGGCCTGACGCCGCCTTCCGACATTCCCTATGTCCGGTTGACCGCGCCGTCCGGGGACATCTGGGACTGGAACGACCCGGACGCGGTCAATCGCGTTGAAGGGTCCGCGCTGGATTTCTGCCGGGTCGTGACCCAGGGCCGCAATATCGCCGACGTTGATCTGACCGTGGCCGGAGAAGCGGCGACGGCGTGGATGGACATCGCGCAATGTTTCGCCGGGCCGCCCAACGACCCGCCTGAACCCGGCGCGCGCGCCTGGACCTAAAGCCAAAGGGGAAATCACGATGAAAGTCACGGTAAGCGAAGCGCGGTGGTTGGTGGAAAACACGATGCGCGCCTGCAATCACGATGCGGCGGAATCGGTGGCCATCGCGGATCATCTGATCGATTGTGAATTACGCGGGTTGAGCTATGGCGGGTTGCCGCGCGCGTTGAGCGTTTTTGAACGTACGACGAAACCAAGCTATGGCCGCAAACCCATCTCCATCAGCCATGAAACGCCGCTTTCCGCGCTGGTCGATGGCGGTAATACGATTGGGTATCTGGTTGGTCTGCGCGCCGCCGAAATCGCCATCGAAAAGGCGTCCGAACACGGCATGTCCGTCGTCGGCGCGCGCGATACCTGGCACACCGGCATGCTGTCATTCTACGCCGAAATGGCGGCGAAACGCGATCTGGTGTCGATGATCGCCTCCAACGCATCCCCCAATGTCGCGCCCCATGGCGGGGTGGAAGGGCGGTTCGGCACCAACCCGGTCTCGTTCGGGTTTCCCTCGACCGGCGACCCGGTGATCTGGGATATCGGCACCTCGGCGATCATGCACGGGGAAGTCTTGCTGGCCGGGCGGCTGGGACAGGAATTGCCGGACGGCATGGCGTACGACCCGGACGGTCAGCCGACCCGCAACCCGGAACAGGCCCTGAAAGGCGCCATCGCGGCGTGGGGCGGGCACAGGGGGTCGGGGCTGGCCATCGCGGTGCAATTGTTGGGCGCGATGTGCGCCATGCCTGCGATGCCGAAAGACATGTTCGGCTATGGCTGTTTGTTCGTGATGATGCGACCGGATTTGCTGATGTCCATGGAAGACTACAAGGCCGAAGTCGCGGGGTACGCCGAAGATATCCGCTCGACCCGGCCCATCGAAGGCGGCCCGCCCGTGCGGATGCCGTTCGACCGTTCCGCCGCCGAACGCCGCCGCTGCTTGGCGGAAGACGCCATCGAGGTTCCGGACCTGGTCCATGAACGGTTGGTTGAAATAACCGCCGATATGGGTGGCGGCCCGTCGTGATCGCGGTACAATGCGCCAAATAAGCTTAACAACGATGCATCGATAACGGAGGGGGACATCATGGACAGCACCGTAATTGTCGGCGCCGCGGCGCCCATGGCCGGGCCAGACGGAACCAATACCTGCGGCGTTTACAGGCTGGAGCCGAATTCAACCGAATGGCGGCGATTGAGCAATGGCTTGCCGGATGACATGCAGGTCAACGTCATTGTCGGGCGACCGGGCAATGCGTCCGAACTCTACGCCGGCAGCCAGTTGGGCCTGTTCAAGACCACCGACGGCGGCGATAGCTGGACCGATCTCAGCGTTCCCGTCGACGACCGCGCCATTTACTCGCTTATGCTCCATCCCGACGATCCGAATATCATTTACGTCGGCATGGATCACACGGCGATCTTCAAGACCACCGACGGCGGCGCCGCCTGGGCGCGGCTGGCGACGGTGCAACCGGCCGCCGCGATACCGGGGTGTTTCCCGGTACGGGTGCTGCGCATGGCGATGGACCCCAGCAACACGAATGAACTTTACGCGGCGCTGGAAGTTGGCGGCTTTATCCGCAGTCTGGACGCGGGCGCGACCTGGGAAGACATGAGCGGGGGTTTCGTGGCGCTGTCGAAGGAACCGCATCTCGCCAACCATATCCTGAGCGACAACGATGCCGAGGGCATGCTGGATTTGCACGCCTTGACCATGAGCGCCGATCAGCCGGGAACGATTTACGCGGTTAATCGGATGGGACTTTTTATCAGCGACGATAAAGGCGAAAGCTGGCGTGAATTCGGGATCGAGCATTATTCCGAATTGACCTATGGCCGGGACATCATCCCAAGCCCGCACGACTCCAAGACGTTTTACGCCGCCCTCAGCGACTCGGCGCGAGGCCAGGCCGGGTCGCTCTATCGTAGCGCGGATCTGGGTAAAACCTGGAACCGCGTGGATCACGACATTTCCATCGACTCCACGTTGATGAGCGTGACGGTCAACGCTGGCGACCCGAACCGCGTGTATTGCGCCGCGCGATTGGGGCAGGTGTTCGGCACCGAAGACGGCGGCGCCACCTGGAATGCGGCCCCTTTGCCGCCGGGTATCGAAGACCTTCGCGCCATCGTCAGTATCTGACGTCGGGCTTAATCGTCAGTATTTGAGGGTCCGGAATACGGGTTAACGGTTGCGGTTTCGGTCGTAGACCGTTCCCGCTTTCCACTCCTGCATCACCGGCTTGAAGCCGTCCTTTTCCAACTTTGCGGTCCATTCCTCGCGGGTGTTGCTGAAATGCCCGGCGAGGCTCATCTCGAAGTTGATCTCCATCATCTCCCGAAAGCCCATCTGATTGGCGCTTCGGTTGATCGCCAGCTTTTTCATCATCAGAATTTCCAGCGGGACGCGTGCGATCTCGGCGGCCATGCGGTCCACCGTGTCGGCCAAATCGGACAGGGGGACGGCGCGGGTCGCCCAACCGCATTGCTGCGCTTCGATGCCGTCCATCGTACCGTGCAGGAAGGCGAAGTCCTTGGTTTTTCGCAAGCCGACCAGCGGCAACCATGACCCCCAGATAAGCCCTTGCACCATGCCGGGCGCCGCTTCCACCGGGCCGATCTTGGCGTCATTGGCGACCACCACAATATCCGCCAGCCCGGCGACAATCGTGCCCGCCGCGATGCAGGGCCCGTGCACCTGGGCGATAACGGGTTTGGGGATTTCCCACACCCGCATATAGGCGCGCAGACGTTTTTCGAAATCGACCCGGTGCAACTCGGTCGCATGGCCGGTCTCGCGTTCGCCGGGAACAAAATGCTCCTTGCCGTAATCATGGCCGGAACAAAACCCTCGACCCGCGCCGTTGAGAACGACGACGCGCACGTCGTTATCGTCCTCGGCGGTCAGCATCGCCGACTCGAATTCCCGGGTCAGTTTTTCGTTGAGCGCGTTGATCTTTTCGGGCCGGTTCAGTGTTATGGTGACGCGGGAATCGGCCTTGTCGTAAATGAGGTGTTCGTAGTCCATGCTATCCCTTTCGGGGGCTTAAAACGGTGTGTGGCCCTGAATCATGACCTTGTGGATGCGGCGGGGTGCACGTCGGTCCGGCTATATTCCCGCTCTCGCTTACTTAACGTGTAACCACCGCTTATATTTAGCAATATGGCGGCACGGCTTTGCAACACCGTTGATGTTTGAACAGGAACCACGATGCGGGAAACGGATTTCAATCGGATCGTTGAGGCGGCGATGTCGCGGCGCGGTTTTATCGGCGCTGGTTTTGCGTTCGGCGCTATGGCGTTTGTGACGGGCGCTTGCGCGCCGTCCTCCAACGCCGCGAGTGTCGGGGGCGACCGGTTTGGCTTTTCCCCGGTCGCGGCGAATAGTCTGGATACGGTCAGTGTGCCGGAAGGCTATGAATGGCGGGTGCTCGCCAGTTGGGGCGATCCGCTGTGGTCCGACGGCGCACCCTTCGATCATGCGACACGGGGTGACGCCGCCAGCACGCAACGGGCGGTTGGCGACAACAATGACGGCATGGCGCTGTTCACCCATCGCGGACGAACCATCCTGGCGGTCAATAATGAATACGCCAACGGACCGATAATTTTCGATAATCGTATACTGGGCGTGCCGATAACCACCGACGATATCCGCAAGGGAAAATTCGCGTCGGGCGTCACCATCTGCGAAATCGAACGCCGCAGTGGGATTTGGAAGATCGTTATGGATTCGGCGTATAACCGCCGCATTACGCCCGAAACGCCGATGGCGATCACGGGCCCGGCGCGGGGTCATGCGTTGTTAAAAACCGCAGCCGATCCGCACGGCGTCGCCACTCTCGGGACGTGGGCTAATTGCGGGTGCGGTCGCACGCCATGGGAGACATACCTTACCTGTGAAGAAAATTTCGATTTCTATTTTTCCAGCAGCGACTGGTTCAGCGATGCGACCGCGGACCTGAATCGTTATGGCGTCAATTGGCGGGACAGGGGGTATCGCTGGGCCGACGAAGACGAACGTTTCGACATCGCCAAGCATCCCAACGAGGCGAACCGCGTGGGCTACGTTGTTGAAATCGACCCGCTCGATCCGGCCTCCACACCGAAGAAGCGAACCGCTTTGGGGCGGTTCAAACATGAAAATGCGGAAATCGCCATAGCGTCCGATGGGCGGGTTGTTGTGTATATGGGCGACGATGAACGCGGAGAATTCCTGTACAAATTCATCAGCCAAAACCGCTATGTCGAAGACGGTGACAACAGCGCCTTGCTGGACTCAGGAATGCTTTACGCCGCGATTTTCCACGATGATGCGCGCGGCGAATGGGTTGCGCTGACGCCATCCTCGACGGGCATGGCGTCGCAGGCGGAAATTTGCATTCACACACGCCAGGCGGCGTCGGCGGTCGGGGCGACGACGATGGACCGGCCCGAATGGGTCGCGGCGCACCCGCGCAAGGCGGAAATTTATTGCGCGCTGACGCATAACAAGAACCGGGGCAAGAAACCAAACGCGGGTGGCGACGCGACGCCGGTTGGCGGCCCGAATCCGCGCGCCGCCAACCAATATGGTCAGATTGTCCGCTGGACGCCGGACAATGGGGATCACGCTGCGACGGGCTTCGAATGGGATTTGTTCGTACTGGCGGGCAATCCCACGGTTCATGCCGACGCCAAGGCGGGGTCGCGCAACGTCACGCCCGAAAATATGTTCAATTCGCCCGACGGCCTGACTTTCGACGCCAACGGCCTGTTGTGGATTCGGACCGACGGTAGTGAGTCCAACACTGGCGATTTTGCGGGAATGGGCAACAATCAGATGTTGGTCGGCGACCCAAACACCGGAGAAATTCGTCGATTCATGGTTGGACCGCGCGAATGCGAAGTGACCGGGCTGTGCTGGAGCGCGGATCGCTCAACAATGTTCGTGGGCATTCAGCACCCTGGGGCGAAAGGCGGCGGCCATTTCCCCGGCGGCGGGGAAACGGCGCCACGGTCGTCCATCGTCGCCATCACCAGAAATGACGGCGGTCTGGTCGGGTAACGCGCTACTGCGCCGCCCGGTTTTTCTCCAGCCACATATCGACCAGATCGACGGTTTCATCGACGACGTCGAATTGCTTGCCGCGTTGCGCCGCGATCGTCTTCACCAGGCAATCGACACGTTCAATGTTTGGCACGCCCGCCGCCAGCGCCCGCGCCGCCGAGGAGGGGTTGACCAGGCTGTTCGCCGCGTTGGCGTATTTTTCAAAGGGCACCTGGTCGGCGGCGTCCGCGCCGAGGTCGCGGCATAATTCCGCCACCCACGCATACACCGAACGCGATAATTCGATGTCGCTGTGGACCGCGTCCTTGATGGAGCGCATCTCTTCCTGCTGGATGCAGCGATAATTTCCCGCGACAAGCATGCACCATTTCGCCATCGGCACGAAAATGGAATCGTGCACCTTCAATCTAACCGGCAGTTCAATTTCGCCGCCGCCGTCGCCAGGGTCGTAGCGAACGCCTTCGATATCGGCCTGCATCTGGCGCAGGATCGCGGTGTATACGTCCGAGTCGAAGCGGGCGGCCTTGAAGTTCGTGGGCAGGGCCACCTGCAACACGTTGGTTGGTTCGGTCGGCGGGCGGAAGGCTTGCGGGTCTGGGCTGCACAGGGTCAACAATCCCGGTTCGAAATTCTTCCACACCGTGTGGTCCGTGTAGCAATGCGTCAACGAATTCACGTCAAGCCCTGGAATGCGCGCCAGGTAGGGCAGCGGCGGCATGTTCATGATCGACATGGTGGGCTTCTTCGATAGGGCGA
>JABJJH010000116.1 GCA_018660965.1 Rhodospirillaceae bacterium
AAGTATCCTCATCATCCCGCCAATGCACGCGACGCCAGGCCTGATTATCGCCGCACCCGCCAGCGGCGGCGGCAAGACCATCGTCACGCTGTCGTTGTTGCGCGCGTTCGCGCGGGCGGGTGTCCGCGTCGCGTCGGCCAAGATTGGCCCCGACTACATCGACCCGGCCTATCACCACGCCGCCAGCGGCGCGCCGTGTCTGAACCTCGATAGCTGGGCGATGCGGCCCGACGCTTTTGCCGCCCTAGTGCGTCAATTGTCGGACAACGCCGCGCTTATCCTGTGCGAAGGCGTCATGGGCCTGTTCGACGGAGCCCAGCAAAACCCGGGCGCCCAAACCAGCAACGGATCCACCGCCGATGTGGCGGCGCGCACCGGTTGGCCCGTCGTGCTGGTGGTCGATGCGCGCGGCCAGGCCCAATCATCAGCCGCCCTGATCGAAGGGTTTGTCCGACACCGGCGCGACATCAACGTGACCGGGGTTATTTTCAACCGGGTCGGCGGTGACCGGCACGCCCTCATGCTGCGCGACGCCGCCGCGCGAACCGGCGTCGCCGTGCTGGGCTGCCTGCCGCGCAATCCGGCGTTGATCCTGCCGGAACGCCATCTTGGGCTGGTGCAGGCGGGCGAACACAATTCGCTGGACGCCTTTCTGGACGGCGCCGCGCACATCGCCGCCGACGCCCTTGATCTGGACGCGCTTCGCGCCCTCGCCCGCCCTGCGAACGGTTTAGCGCCCGCCCTCTCCCCAAACATACAGGGACCGGGGCTGGCGCCGCTGGGCCAGACCATCGCCATCGCGCGTGACGACGCCTTCGCCTTCGCCTACCCCGCCCTGCTGGACCGGTGGCGCGCGATGGGCGCCGACTTGCACTTCTTTTCCCCGCTTGGCGATGAAGCGCCCGTTGCGGGCGCCGACGCCGTCTACCTGCCCGGCGGTTACCCGGAATTGCACGCGGGTCGATTGGCGGGTAATGAGGGATTCTTGAGTGGATTACGCCAGGCGGCGGCGGGCGGCGCGGCGGTTTATGGCGAGTGTGGCGGTTACATGGTGCTTGGCGAAACCCTGACCGGCGCGGACGGCGCCGTCCATCGCATGGGCGGATTGTTGCCGCTTCGCACCTCTTTCGCCGAACCGAAGCTGCATCTGGGCTACCGGCACGCCGAAACCCTGGCGGCGACACCGCTGGGCCAACCCGGCGCGGGCTTTACCGGGCATGAATTTCATTATGCGACTATCGTTGAGGAGGGTCCCGGCCCGGCGTTGTTCCGGGTCGCCAACGCGTCCGGCGGCGGGATTGCCGATGCCGGGCTGGCGATCGGAACGGTCGCCGGATCGTTCGTTCATTTGATAGACCATACGGTGGAAGAGGCGCCCGCATGACCGACGCCGCGCCTTTCTGGAAGACAAAATCGTTGCGGCAAATGTCGGTCGCCGAATGGGAATCGCTCTGCGACGGATGCGGGCAGTGCTGCCTGCACAAGCTGGAAGACGCAGACACTGGTGAAATCGCGCTCACCAATGTCGGCTGCCGGTATCTGGACCCGGACACCTGCCAGTGCCAGGACTACGCCAACCGCAAGCAAAACGTACCCGATTGCGTGCAGTTGACGCCGGGCAAGGCCGCGATGCTGCGGTGGTTGCCGCAAACCTGCGCCTACCGGTTGATCGCCCAGGGCAACGATTTGTACGACTGGCATCCACTGGTGTCCGGAGACCCCAACACCGTCCATGAGTCCGGCGTTTCCATTCGCGGCGACGTGCTGAGCGAAGACGATGTCGAAGATCTTGAACAACACGTCGTCGACTGGATGAACAACGGCGCCAATCCTTTCCGGCGGCGGCGATGACAACCGGGCCCACGAAACAGATCTCCATAAAGGGCCGCACCATCGCGCTCGCCATTCGGCGCAGCCCCAGGGCGCGACGGATGGCGCTGCGCGTTGATTCTTCACTCGGCGGCGCCGAGCTCATCCTGCCGCCGCGCGTTTCCGAATCCGAGGGCCTCGCCTTCGCCGCGAGCCGCGGCGCCTGGCTGTTGGACAAGCTCGATCAACTGCCGCCGCGAACGCCGTTTTGCAACGGCGCCGTCATCCCCGTACAAGGCGACGACATCGTGATCCGGCATGCGCCGGGAACCACGCGCACCGCCCGCTTCGAAGACGGCGCGCTGATTGTGGGCGGCGGAGACAACCATCTGGCGCGGCGGGTGCGGGACTGGCTAAAGCGCGAAGCGCGCCGAACGATCACGCCGCTGGCCTGGGAAAAAGCCGGGATCATCGGACGGAAGCCGGACCGAATCTCCATCCGCGACCAGCGCAGCCGCTGGGGCAGTTGTTCGAGAACCGGCGGCCTGTCCTTCAACTGGCGTCTTATTCTGGCCCCGCCCCCGGTGCTGGATTACGTCGTCGCGCATGAAGCGGCGCATCTGCGGGAAATGAACCATTCCGCCGCGTTCTGGTCCGTGGTCGATGAAATGACCGCTCACGCCAAAACCGGAAAACAGTGGCTGAAAACTAACGGCGCGCGCCTGCATGCCTACGGTTGATGCGACAATTATAGCGGTTTACAGAAATCGTCCTGAGTCCTATAGAACCTTATGACGCGAATTCGCCCCTATACTCAGGCTATCGACCGGCTGAAGGCGGCCAAGCTGCGGCCCACCCGGCAACGCATCGCCCTGGCGCGATTGCTGCTGGACGGCGAAGATCGCCATGTGACGGCGGAACAACTGCACGCCGAAGCGCTGGACGCCAATGTCAGGGTCTCGCTGGCGACCGTGTATAACAGTCTGCACCAATTCACCGCCGCCGGGCTGATGCGGGAAGTCGTGGTTGAAACGGGCCGGTCCTATTTCGACACCAACACATCGGACCATTACCATTTTTTCGAGGAAGACACGGCGACGCTGAGCGATATTCCGACCGATTCCATCGAATTAACGGCCTTGCCGCAAGCGCCCGAAGGCCGGATAATAGATCGCGTTGATATTATTGTACGCCTGAAATAACGCATTGTTTAAGCCTGTTAGTTTTTAGTTTAGAATCATTTTAATTCATTGACTTGGCGTCGATCTTCCACGATAAATGGGTCGATGGTTTAATCGCTGTATCCGAATTTATGTCGGTGACCAGAGACGACAAAGACGACAAGGGAAATGCGGTGAGCGCCGTATTTGGTTAAACGTTCATAACAGAAACCAGGAGGGATATTATGTCTTTGAAAGACAGCAAGACCGAAGACAATCTGAAGGCCGCGTTCGCGGGGGAAAGCCAGGCGAATCGCCGGTATTTGTATTTCGCGCAAAAGGCCGACGTCGAAGGCTATAACGATGTCGCCGCCGTATTCCGGTCAACCGCCGAAGGCGAAACCGGCCATGCGCACGGCCATCTGGAATTCCTCGAAGAAACCGGTGATCCGGCGACAGGCAAGCCCATCGGCTCCACCGCGAATAACCTTCAAGCCGCCGTCGCGGGTGAAACGCACGAATACACCGACATGTATCCGGGCATGGCGCGGACCGCGCGCGAGGAAGGCTTCGACGAAATCGCCGATTGGTTCGAAACCCTGGCGAAAGCCGAAAAAAGCCACGCCGGTCGTTTCCAGAAAGCATTTGATTCGCTGGACGACTAAGATCGGTTATGGTCACGTCGCGACGCCGCAAGCAAACGCACGAATGCTTGCGGCGTCCGACTTGAAGCCTGCTGACAGCATCACGGGGCACGCATGACGGAAGGCAGCCTGGAGGCGCCGACGCGCCATTCCATTCCCTGGCGGGACGAGAGCTTTTACGACGAAGCCGACCTCGATTTGGAGCTTCGCCGCGTTTTTGACATCTGCCACGGATGCCGCCGTTGTTTTAACCTTTGCGATTCGTTCCCACGCCTGTTCGACCTGATCGACGATTCGGACAGCGGCGAACTCGACAGCGTTGCGTCCAAAGACTTCAAACCCGTCATTGACGCCTGCACCTTATGCGACATGTGCTTCATGTCAAAATGCCCCTATGTGCCCCCGCATGAATTCGATCTCGATTTTCCCCATCTCATGCTTCGATACCGCGCCATCGAACACCGCAAGGGCTTGACGCCATGGGCCGACAAGCAACTGACGCAAACCGACCGTAACGGCAAGCTGGCCGCGCTCGCCGCGCCAGTGACGGCGGTTGCGAACTGGGCGTCCCGTGAAACTAACTCCCTGACGCGACCAATTATGGAAAAAGTCGCCCATATCCACCGCGACGCCGCGCTGCCCAAATTTAACAGCGACACGTTCATCAAACGCGCCGCCAAACAAACCCCCGCTATCAACCGTGACGCGCCTGGGTTTGGCCGCAAGGCTGTGCTGTACGCAACCTGTTTCGGCAATTACAACAACCCGGAAATCGGTACCGCAACCCAGGCGGTTCTGGCCCATAACGGAGTCGAAACCGAGATCGTCTATCCCGGCTGCTGCGGCATGCCTCAACTTGAACAAGGCGATATCGCCGCGGTCGCGAAGAACGCCGTCGATGTCGCCGCCGAAATGGCGCCGTGGATTGAAAAGGGTTACGACGTTATTGGCCTGGTGCCATCCTGCACCTTGATGTTGAAGTTTGAATGGCTGCTGATTGTTCCCGACAACGACGCCGTGCGAACGCTCGCCGCCGCGACCAGGGATGTCAGTGAATACATCGTTGAAATCGCCAAAAGTGAAGGTCTCGCCGACGGCCTGGGCGCCATGGACGGCGGCGTCACGGTCCACATCGCCTGTCACGCGCGGGCCCAGAATATGGGCCAGAAAGCCGCCGAGTTACTGCGCCTGTTACCCGATACCGACATCCAGGTCATCGAGCGCTGTTCCGGCCATGGCGGGTCTTGGGGTGTCATGAAGAATAATTTCGACGTTGCGTTGAAAGTCGGCAAACCGGTGGCGCGACAGGTCGTCAAGGCCACGAATAAAAACGTCGTTTCCGAATGCCCACTGGCCGGATTGCACATCGGTCAGGGCGTCGAGCGTTTGCCCGACGCGCCCAAAACGCCCAACGACATCAACGTCGCGTCGCATCCCATCGTTCTGTTCGCCGAGGCCTATGGCCTCACGTTTTAAACGCCTCGCCTATTCTCAGAAAAGCAGACCATGCCCGCCAAAACCGAAATTACCCGAAACGACATCCTGGACACCGCCGCCTTCGCCGCGATCCGCAAGGATAAGCGGCGCGAAATGAGCGCGATCAAAGCCAACCGGCGCATTGAGATTGGGCCCGTCGCGACAAGTTATTTCGAATCGTTCGACACCATGTGGTGGCAAGTGCAGGAAATGCTTTACATTGAAAAGGGCGGTGACGCTCAAATTGATGATGAATTGGCCGCGTATAATCCCCTGGTGCCCAAGGGCCGGGAACTTGTGTGCACGGTGATGTTTGAAATTGACGATGAGAAACGCCGCAGCGCATTCCTCGCCCGCCTTGGCGGCGTCGAGGACACCATGTTTATTCGCATCGGAGAGTCGGAGATTCATGGCGTTCCCGAAGTCGATGTGGACCGCACGACCGCCGACGGCAAGGCGTCATCGGTCCAGTTCATCCACTTCCCATTCACCGCCGAACAGATGACATTGTTCCGCGCGCCCTGCGCCCAGGTGCTCATCGGCTTTTCGCACCGCGCTTATGGCCACTTGGCGGTCATGCCGGACAACGCCCGCCAATCCTTGTCTGAAGATTTTATAGACCCTTAATTTCGGTTCCCCGTCGCCCTTTTCGCGCGTACCATTAATTCGACGACAGCTTTCGTATGGATGCGTCAGGGAGGGAACGGCAATGCAAAGAGCATTCACGATTAACCGGGTCGGGCATGTCGGCATTTATGTCGCCGACATGGACCGGTCCATCGAATGGTACAGCGACGTGCTTGGGTTAACGCTGACGGGGCGCTGGACCGTACCGGACGGCGAAATGGCTTTCATGCGCTTCACCGAGGATCATCACAATATCGTTTTTGCTCCAACCCCTATTCCGTTGGGCCGGAAGACAAAAAGGGTTTCAACGCCTTGCAACACATCGCCATGGAGATGGAGAGTCGGGATGAATGGTTGAAGGCGCTGGCCGAACTGCAACGTAGGGGCGTTAAAATTATTCGTGGCCCTCTCGTACATGGGTTTGAAGGTGGAACGGGCCCCGGCACCCTGCCGGGAGGCAGCGGCAGCCGGTCTTTTTATTTTGAGGATCTGGACGGCAACACGCTGGAACTTTTCGCCGACGGCATGAAGGTGCCCGATGGGCAACCGTTTCCAACCCCCGATTACAAAGATTTGGTTGACCGTGTGGTGGAGGAACGGGCGGCGATAGCAGCCGAATAATTTGGCGTTGCCCGTCAGTTACGCCTATTTCGGGCGTTCGTCCGGATACAGCCCCCAAACGCCGTCGCGTCGCAGCCAGCCATCATATCCCTGCACGGTGACATTGCACCAAAACGCGTCGCATTCCTCTACCCGTGCGACCATGCCCGGGTTAAGACGCGCAATTGCAGGCGAATCGCCCTTGGGGCGGCGGCGAATCGTGGTCTGCTTATCAACGACGACGACATTGCGTCGGCTTATCAGCATGGCGCGGTGAACCCAACCTTCGGCGCCGCTGGAATCGCGCACTTTGCGCCATGTTTCGAATTCCGCCGTAATTTCCACCGGCAGATGGCGTCGCACGAACACCCACTTCACCGGATAGCGCACGCCCGGACCGGCGCGCACGTTCACCTCGTCCGCGCGCAACGACACGAATCGAGGCAGCTTTAGACCTGTTCGTGATGATTTAGACACGCTTTTAACTGTATTCGTTGCGGCGCGCGCCGTTATCGTTTCCGGTGCGCCATATCCAATTGCCGCCGCCGCAATCAGTAAAACGATCATTCTATAAAAACGCATGGGTTGGTGCGAACACTTTATTCGTTGTGATTTATGCAATTAACGAAGGCCCGTGCTATCGGTCAAGGCGGGACATTGTTGACCTCGGCCTATAGTATACAACCTACTTAACACGATTGAACATTTCGCCACTGGCTTTTCTATCGCCAGCCCTAGGAATTGGCCATGAATGCTACCAAACCACAGGTTGTCGTCACTCGGAAACTTCCCGACGCCATCGAAACGCGAATGATGGAGCTGTTTGACACACGACTTAACCTTGACGACGCGCTGATGTCCAAGACGGCGCTCATCGAAGCCACGCAGACTGCGGACGTACTGACCCCGACGGTCACCGACATTATCGACAGGGACATCATCCTGGCGGCCGGCGACCAACTTAAATTGATCGCGTCGTTTGGGACCGGGGTCGATCATATCGACCTTCAAGCCGCCCATGAGCGCAATATTATCGTCACCAACACCCCCGGCGTCCTTACCGAAGACACCGCCGACATGACCATGGCGCTGATCCTTGCCGCGCCGCGTCGCCTTACCGAAGGCGAACGGCTGGCGCGGTCCGGCAACTGGACCGGGTGGAGCCCCGTTTCGATGCTGGGCCATCGCATCTGGGGCAAACGCCTGGGCATCATCGGCATGGGTCGCATAGGGCAGGCGGTGGCCCGTCGCGCGCGCGGCTTTGGCCTTTCCATTCACTACCATAACCGCAAACCTGTTCACGGCGACATCGAACGTGAATTGGAGGCGACCTATTGGGAAAGCCTCGACCAGATGCTGTCGCGCATGGACATTATTTCCGTCAATTGCCCCCATACGCCCGCGACCTATCACCTGTTGTCGCGGCGGCGGTTGGAATTGATAAAACCCGGCGCCTTTATCGTGAACACCAGCCGGGGCGAAGTAATCGACGAAAATACGCTCGCCGCGTTATTGGGCAGCCGCCAGATCGCCGGCGCCGGGCTCGATGTTTTTGAAAACGAACCGGCAATCAATCCCAAACTGCTGACCCTGGATAATGTGGTGTTGCTGCCGCATATGGGGTCGGCCACCATCGAGGGCCGCCTGGATATGGGCGAGAAAGTCATCATCAACATCAAAACTTTCATCGATGGCCACAAACCACCGGACCGTGTCATTGAAACAATGTTTTGATATCGAAACGTTTTATATGTTTTGCTATGATACCGTAATGATAATTATGTTGTAGACGGTGGCAGAATCGACGGCTGGTCGCCGCACAGGGGACAACCGGGGTCGGCGTTAATCTTGATCTTGCGGAAGGTCGTGTTCAGCGCGTCGTAAAGCAGCAGGTTTCCCGACAGGCTTTGTCCCAGTCCCAGCAGTTCCTTCAAAACCTCGCTCGCCTGCATCGTGCCGACCACCCCGGCGATGGCCCCGAAGATACCCGCCGTCTCACACCGCGGCGTCATGCCGGGCGGCGGCGGACTGGGGAACAGGCACCGGTAACACGGGTTATTGCCGTCTTCATGCGGCTTGAAAACCGACAGCTGGCCCTCAAACCGCAATAGCGCGCCAGACACCAACGGCTTTTTCAGGAAAAAACAGGTGTCATTGACCAGGTACCGCGTCTCGAAATTATCGCTGCCATCGGCCACGATGTCGTATTCGGCAATAAGTGACGATGCATTTGCAGCATCGAGTTTAATATTATGGGCATTAAACCTAATTTCGGGATTGATCGCCGCGAGCGTCGCCGCCGCGCTTTCCACCTTTGCCCTCCCCACCGCATCGGTAGTGTGAACGATCTGGCGTTGCAAATTCGTCAGGTCGACCACGTCAAAATCAACAACGCCGATGGTCCCGACCCCGGCGGCCGCCAGATACATCAGCACCGGCGACCCCAGGCCCCCGGCGCCGATCACCAGGACCTTCGAGCGCAACAGCTTGGCCTGGCCCGCCTCGCCAACTTCATCAAGGATAACGTGACGCGCGTAGCGCATCAGTTGCTCGTCCGTAATCGTATCGGAATCCATTACCGTCATGCGCGGCCCTCCTCACGAGAAAACGGGTTTACGTTCGTTATATGCCGTCGAACAGGGCCGTGGACAAGTAGCGTTCGGCGAAGGACGGAATGATCATCAGAATGCGCTTGCCCTTCATTTCAGCCCTTTCGGCGACTTCCAGCGCCCCCGCGACCGCGGCCCCCGACGAAATGCCGGCGGGAATGCCTTCGAGTTTGGCCATTATGCGCGCCGTTTCGAAAGCGGTTTCATTGGCGATGGAAATCACTTCGTCGATCATCGAAACATCAAGGTTGTCGGGCACGAAGCCGGCGCCAATTCCTTCGATCTTATTGGGACCGGCGCGCCCGCCCGACAGCACCGCACTGTCTTCCGGCTCTATCGCGACCACGCGAAAGTCCGGAATGCGCGCTTTCAACACGCTGGCGCACCCCGTTACCGTGCCGCCGGTGCCAACGCCCGCGACCATCATGTCCAGGCGCCCGCCCGTGTCGCGCCATATTTCTTCCGCCGTGGTGTCCCGATGAACGGCGGGATTGGCGGGGTTGCTGAATTGTTGCGGGATAACCGCGTCGCCTATTTCGTCCTTCAAGGCGTTGGCGCGCGCGATGGCGCCGCGCATGCCCAAAGACGCAGGCGTCAGCTCAATTTCCGCCCCCAGCATCAAAATCATCTTGCGCCGTTCGATGGACATCGATTCCGGCATGGTCAGGATTAACCGATAGCCTTTCGCCGCGCATACGAAGGCCAGCGCAATGCCGGTGTTGCCCGATGTCGGCTCGACCACCACTGTCTTCTGGCCAATGGAGCCGTTCGCCTCCAACGCCTCGATCATCGCAAGGCCGATCCGATCCTTGACCGAATTCATGGGGTTAAAGAATTCAAGCTTGGCGAGCAACTCCACATCGACGCCCGCCCATTTGGCCAGCCGGGACAACCGAACAATCGGCGTGCCCCCGATCGTGCCCAGAATGCTGTCGTGAATTTGCTCAGGGTTTGCGGCGTCTTTGTTCATTGTTTCGGCATCAAAATGAATATGTTCTTCCTTGAAGCGGCCCAACGGCGCCGCTCGTCGTCAGATCATGAAATCGAACTGGTCAGCGGAATTGCATTCGACGCCGGACGCCCGCGCGCGCGCGCATAATTCGTCGATGCTGACCTTATCGAGCTTGAGGATCGCGTCTTCCTGTAATTCCAGCCACAGCGGATGCAGCACGGCGCGGCCCAGTTCAGACCCCACGGGCTCCTCTAACGGGTCGGTGTTGCCTTCCATTTCCGCCACCAGACGCGTGATTTCGCCAATCGAAATGCGCCGTCGTTCGCGCGCCAACCGATAGCCGCCGCGCGGGCCGCGCACGCCTTTCAATATTTTCGCGCGCACCAAATGCTGCAGCACTTGTTCCAGATACCGGCGCGGAATCCCCTGGCGCTCAGCAATTTCACGGCTTTGCACCGGTTCTTCCGTCGCGTTGTAGGCAATGTCGACAACCGCATCGATCGCGAAGATCAGTTTTTTTGTAAGACGAAGCATCGGGTTAGCCTCCTTTCAATCCCGTCGAACCATATCCGCCCGCCCCCCGCGCGGTCGTCGGCAAGTCGTTTGTTTCCGCCCAAGCCAACTGGATCACCGGGGCCACGACCAGTTGCGCGATACGCATGCCCCGGGTCACGACGAACGGCGCGGCGCCATGATTGATCAAGACCACGCCAATTTCGCCGCGGTAGTCCGCATCGATGGTGCCCGGGCTATTCAACACGGTGACGCCGTTTTTCAACGCCAGTCCCGAACGGGGCCGCACCTGGGCTTCAAACCCATCGGGCAGGGCGATGGCGAGCCCGGTCGGCGTCAGGCTCCGCGCGCCCGGCGCCAGGGAAACATCCGCGTCTATCGCGGCGAGAAGATCGAGCCCCGCGCTGCCCGGCGTCGCGTATTCAGGCAACGGCAAATCCGCCCCATGGGGCAATCGGGTCACGGAAACATTCAGCGTCGTCATGAGGCCTCGTTAAAATAGGTCGCGATGCGCTCGGCCAGGCGACCGGCCACGTCCTGCTTGCTCATCGTTGGCCAGGATTCGGCCTTGTCCGCGCCAATGAACTGAATAGTGTTCGAATCGCCGCCGAAGACGCCGGTATCCGCAGACACATCATTGGCCAGGATCCAGTCGCATTTTTTTCGCTCGATTTTGGCCCGCGCATTGGCCACGACATCGTCGGTTTCCGCCGCGAAGCCGATGACTAATTGTGGTCGCTTGGGCCCGGCGCTGGACAGGCTTTTCAAAATATCGGGGTTTTCCGTCAACGCAAGCTCCGGCGGACCGCCCCCGTCCTTCTTGATTTTCCCCGCCGCTTCGCGCGCCACCCG
>JABJJH010000574.1 GCA_018660965.1 Rhodospirillaceae bacterium
ACCGGGGCCGCGATGGCGAAAGGGTTCGTGGTTGGTTCTGTCACCAAATCCAATCTCTTCCCCCTTGTCTACAATTCCAGCCTCGATGTTATTTTTCTCGATCTCGCGATGCCCGGCATGGATGGCGTGGAAATAATCCGGTTTCTGGCCAAAAAGGAAAGCGCGGCTGGTTTGGTGTTGATGAGTGGACACGAAGACACCGTGCTGCAAGCGGTGCGGGATCTGGCGATTGACCATGGATTGGCTGTTCATGGCATTTTAAGAAAACCGATAACGTCGGGTGAACTGGCCACCGTGCTGGATAGCATTGCTGATACCGAAGCCAAGGCGCCGTCCAACGGCGGGCGCGTCGATTTCCTGCCGCAGGCGGGTAGCGACGAACTTCCATCGGCCGCCGATTTGGAAATGGCGATCGACAACGGCGGCCTCAGCGTCGCGTATCAACCGCAAATTGACATCGCAAGTAACCGCATTGTCGGATTCGAGGGGTTGGCGCGCTGGCGACATCCCGAAAAAGGCGCGATTCCGCCCGGTTATTTCATTCCCTTGGCCGAGGAATATGACCTGATTGACGGATTGACGGCATATATAGTCGATTTCGTCACGGACGATGTCAAAAATAATCCGGATGTTTTTGAAAACATGAAGATATCCGTAAATATATCGGAAAAATTGCTAAGCAACTTAACTTTGCCGGAAAATATTGTTTCAAATATTTTAAGTAAAAACTTAAGTACAAAAGATTTTACATTTGAAATTACCGAAAACACGATTACCTCTAACCCTAAATTAGCATTGGATGTTCTGACGCGGTTACGCTTGAAAGGCGTCACGCTTTCGATTGACGATTTCGGGATCGGTCATTCTTCGTTGAGCCGTTTGCGCAAAATTCCCTTCAATGAAATTAAAATCGACAAGTCGTTTATCGCGAATTTTGATTACGATATTGAAAACAGAATCATCGTTGAAAACACAATCTCCCTGGCGAAAAAGTTGTCGTTGACGGTGGTCGCCGAAGGGATTGAAAAACGCATCCACCTCGATCTTCTGAAAAGCCTCGGATGCGATGTGGGACAAGGGTTTTATTTTGGCAGACCCATGGATGTCGATGGTCTGTCGACCTGGGTGACGGCCTGGCGTGAAGGCGAGTAGCATTTACGTCGCGGTTTCTTTGGGGCTTTGTAAAATTGTTTGATTTCTGCCGCCCTTTTTAGCGTCGTATAGGCATTGGTCAGCGGCATTTGTTAACGCCATGACGGACGGACAAAGCGGGAAGGTTGCAACGCCGCCGCTCACTGTGCAGTGAAAATCTTGATCATTTGACTGGTGTTTCATTTCCGAAAATCCAATGCGGATTTTTTCGATGACGCGCTTTGCGGTCTCACCCTCTGCGCCGGGCAGGATAACGGCGAATTCCTCGCCGCCGACCCGGCCAACGATATCACCGCCGCGCAGACCCTGTTTGAGCATACGCGCCAGGCTTTTGATCACCCAGTCGCCCGCCTGATGCCCATGGGTGTCGTTGACCGATTTGAAATGATCGATATCGATCATCGCGAATGAAACAACATCGTTGCTGCGCCGTGCGCGGGCGATTTCGGTCTCAAGCGCTTGTTTGGTCGACGTGTGATTTAACAATCCGGTAAGGCTGTCTTGCACCATGAGCACGCTCAGGGAACGAAATCTGCGAGCGCGGATGGCGATGGAGTTGATGAGTTGCTCTGCGCTGATTGATTTATTCAGAAAGTCGTCGCCGCCATGGCTCAGCGCATTAAGTTGGCTGTCCAGTTCGTTCTCGCTCGACAAAAAAACAATCGGAATGCCGGAAAAGGCCACATTTTGTCGAATAACGGTCGCGAGTTCGCCGCCCGTGCATCCACGCATATACAAGTCCATCAAAATAAGTTCGGGCGAAAAGTCGCGAATTTCTTCCAACAACCGCATGGGGTCGGTGACGGTCTTGACGACCATGCCTGCTTGTTCAAGAACGAGCTTGTTGTAATCAGCCATGTTTAAATCGTCATCGACGATAAGGATACGATATGGAGGCGCTTCTTTCTGGTTGGTGCATTCATCGAGAATATCGACGAATTCAGCGGCGTTGAACGGTTTCATGACATAGGCGTCACACCCGACGCGAACGGCGTCCAGACGGGCTTTTG
>JABJJH010000115.1 GCA_018660965.1 Rhodospirillaceae bacterium
GTGGATTATTGCTCCGGCGTTCTCATTCGGTGGTGTTGAATTCCGGCGCCTTGCTAACCGAGAGCAGGATGGGAATAACCGCAATGCTGACCAGGACCGATATCATCACGAACAGCTCGTATGATAAGGGCGAGGCAACATTCAACAAGAACTGTCCGCTCGCCATCCCGGCCAATGAGACAAACATATAGAAGCTGAGCATCTGGCCCCTGGTTTCATTCTCCGATGCATCGTTAAGCCAGCTTTCCGTCACGATAAAGAGGCCGGCATAGGCAAAGCCTGTGATAAAACGCATGCCCCACCAGATCCATGGATCGACGAAAACCACATGCACCAGGATTGAGGTGGACGCCAACGACGCCATGGCCCCGAAAGTGCGAATATGGCCCACCCGCGACACAAACCTTGGAACCATTGTGGCACCGATCAACAGGCCAATATAGTAACCCGACATCATCAGCCCCGTTGCCGTGACGCCAAACCCTTCCATAGACGCACGCAGCCCCAGCAGCGAGCCCTGCAGGCCATTGCCAAGCATAATCAAGCCTAAGCCCAAAAACAGCGCCCAACTGTTCGCAACGACCTGAAACACGATTTTGAACCTTTCAAAAAAAGCCGTCGCGTCAGTCGCTTATGCGCGAATATCAAACAGTGGGCAAGATATTCTGAATGGCACACGCGCGGTTGAATTAAACGGCGGCAGGCTTGGCCTCATGGGGACCTGCCGCGAGAAAGGAAAAGGGAAATGTTCCCTTCAATTCTAGCAACTTGCGAAAATGCAATTTTCTGGCAGGCTGAGAAAAGTGGCACAGTTGGTTAGGCAAACGTGTGTCTGCGATGCAGGCGAGAATGTTGCGCAGACAAGCCTGCGGATCGACGCCGTTGAGTTTCGCCGTTTCGATCAGCGTAAAGGTGGTGTAGCTGGAAATCGATTTCCGGTTGTGGCCACGAAGCGAACTCGGGGACGCTCTGGCTGACTTCTGCTTTACCCTTAATCAGCGACATGAGGTCCAATTGGACCCGGCGTAACGCCGTTACACAAACGCAAACTTCATATGAAGTTTTCGTCATGATCAGTTAATATCCGCATATGGGCAGCACCAACCATATCGCGAGAAAACCGGGACATGACCGCTACCAAACTAAAGTTTAATCCAGTTTCCAGCCCCGTATCGGGCTGCACTAATTCCGCCGCCGCCTGGCCCTTCTCGCCGATGTGTTCGTCCTGCCCAGTTCGAAACGCGCCCGAGGTCAACGGCGGCGGGATACTGTTAGGGGGTCGGGCCAATGGCTGAGGGATTGATCTCTAAAGACGCCTTTAAAATCCGGCCACCAAAATTGCCGTACATGCCCGGCCTGACGCTTCATTTCAGCCCGCGGAGACTCAAGAGATGACCAACTCATATTTTACGCCGGGGTCGGTTACGAAAGGCACGCTGGCCCGCGCGAGCTCCATCAACGCACAGCTTACCGCTATCGGATCAGCCTTCGACAAGGTTCCGCCGCAACTGGAACTGGAACAGAACCGGGTGGCCTACGCCGCCGATACCCTTGGCAGATATGGATGAAATTCACGCGCGCTAAGCCAACGTCGAAACACTGACTCGTCAATCCGCCAGCGGCCACCCAATTTCAATGCAGGAAGTTCACCGGCATAGATCCAGTTCCGAACAGTCTTGGGATCTACGCGGCACTGATCCGCGACCTCAGAAACGGTGAGCAATGAAATGATGTTACGCGGCGGCATGCTTGTGGTTTATTTTTATCCAAGGGCAACCGCCCGCCACGCCCAAGGAATGGAAACGTGGCGGGCATGTCGCGCTATCTCCCCCTGTGAAGTGCAGGCGGCGACGGGCGCATCATGCCAACGTCAGGGCGGGCGATCCAGCGTCAACTATTGCAGGCAAAGAAAAACCTCGCCACGAAATGCGACAGGGCAGGTTTGGAGATAACTTGGAAAGGATTACCTATGGGGCGTCGCTGCGCGTTGACATGGATCAATCTCCAAGCGGCGCACATTTGGGGGTGCGAACTCAAAGATTTAGGAGTTTTGCCCTTTCGCCAACCTTGATGCAAAATATGCTTTCGTCGAAAACGGGCCAATTTATTGGAGGGCGCAAACGATGACGATAGAAGTGAAGCCTCTACCCAACGGTTTTGCCGCCGAGGTGATCGGTGCGGACATGAACCAATGGTGGGACGATAAGCAGTTCGAGAAGGTTCACGGCGCCTTTATCAGTCACGGCGTTATCGTCGTCCGTGACCAGGAACTCACTCCTGACGCACAAATCGCCTTCGGTCGGCGCTTTGGAGAACTGCAGGATCATGTACTGGCGAAATTCCAGTTGCCTTTGCACCCGGAAATCCTCGTCCTGTCGAACCGGCGCGAGAATGGTGAGCCCATCGGCATCGCCGACGCTGGCCGACACTGGCACAGCGACATGTCCTAAGGACCCGACAAAACCTGACCTTTGAACGTTATCGAGCCGCCTCGGATGTTGACAAATGTTGACATTGAAGGAGCGCCCCAATGAGTCACGAGAACCTAAGAAAACCTAATATTGCAACGGGCATCGGGACGCGTTCAGCTATTAGGATTTATTAAGTTTTAAAAGCCTATGGGGAGGCGCAAACGCAAGCAATAGTGCGGGATACAGCCAGAAGACGGCGCGCGGATGTTAGCATCTAAGTTGCTAATGAATGCTAAGGTCGCCGCAGCCATTGAAGAAGGCAAATGCAGCAAAATCGCATTGGTCCTCAGAACCTCACAAAACCTCACATTTTCGCAGCCATCGAAGCGGGTCAACTTACTGGTAAATCCAAAGGTTTCTGAGGTCATCAAGGCCAGCCGGTATGAGGCGTTTCGATACTGTCTCGGGTGGTTGCTCCCAGAACGCTGCTGTAACCAAGGCGCACCAAGGCTTTGAGCGCTCGAATATGGGCACCCTAGATCGTCTCCCCGGTAAGCAATAGTCAGCAATCGAAGCCGCTCGCGGGCATGCAGCGATTCGCGGTTTGACGAAATATGACGAATTTTGGGGAGCGGTGGATGCGAAGCGAATCGGTATCACCAAAATGGGTTGAAATTTGCCCGATTATTCATTCGGCTGGTGACTTAATGGTGACTTGAATAGAAAAAGGGCTAAGCCAGTTAGGCTTAACCCTTTGATTTTAATGGCTCCGCGGGCAGGACTCGAACCTGCGACAAGGTGGTTAACAGCCACCTGCTCTACCAACTGAGCTACCGCGGATCATTAAGATCGTACGCCCGTTAACGTTGGACGCCGCTTATATCAAACCTGTCCCGGCGTTGCAAAGACAAGTTTGCGACCATGACCCTGGCGGGGGCGAAACTTTTCGATGGAGGTCCGGGCCGGAATCGAACCGGCGTGCATGGATTTGCAATCCACTGCCTAACCACTCGGCCACCGGACCATCTCGAAACACAAAACGCAGGTACAGCGCTCATGCATTTGTTCGCCACGACAGGCCGTGGTTCGCGTGGCGTGATATAATCCGCGTCTGATGTAGGGTCAAGAAAAGCCTCCACCCGTATAGCCTCCGTGCATTGTATTCATGGCGTCGCGGCGATATAACCGTTTCTGGCCTATAGCCGCAGGCAAGGACGATTAGGAGTACTGGCGAAATGGATTTTTCCGTCGCTCGCCGTCACATGGTGGATTGCCAGATTCGCCCCAACCAAGTTACTGATGAAAACCTGATCTCTCAGTTCGAGACGGTCCCGAGGGAGCGGTTTGCGCCGTCCGATCAACAAGCACTCGCATATCTCGATGCGGATTTGCCGATCGCCGAAAACCGTCGCCTCATGAACCCGTGCATCATGGCGCGAATGCTGCAAACGTTGTCGGAAGGGAATAGTGGGATTGCGTTGGTGGTCGGCTGCGGTTCCGGTTACGTGGTGGCGGTTCTATCGGGTATGTTCGATTGCGTTTTTGCGTTGGAAAGCGACCCTGGTTTGGCTGCGGAGGCCACTAGGGTTCTGTCGGAGTTGGCGGTTGATAATGCGGTTGTCGTGGAAGGGCCGCTTGAAGGAGGCTGGGCGAAAGAGGGACCCTATAATGCTATCTTTATCGATGGCGGGGTGATGGATATTCCTGATGGGGTATCCGATCAATTGGCCGATGGCGGCAAGTTGACGGCGGTGACCCTTGATGAAGGCGGGACGGGGCGGGCGGTTCTTTTGGAACGGCGAGGGGCGTCCGTATCCAGGCGAACGTTGTTCGATGCGGCGATTCCACCACTCAAGGAATTCGATAAATTAGCAGGTTTTGTGTTTTAGGACTGTTTCCCTTCTAGATAATGTAGGTTATAACGACATGATTGGATACTTGGCAGCTGTGAGCGCTCAACGCCCTTGGTGATGAACATCTGGAATAAGCTCTAATGAATGCAAATAATTCGAACGGCAGGCAATGAAAAATCGAACGCATAAAATAGCTCCGACTCAATGTTTAATTGCGGTTGCTTTAGGTTTGGCGGGGATGACTGTTGCGCCGCACGCAGGCGCGCAGACAATTTACGACGCCCTAGCCAAAGCGTATCAGAACAATCCAACCCTGCAGGCGCAACGGGCGGAATTGCGCGCGGCTGATGAGGGCGTGCCGCAAGCGATGTCGGGATGGCGTCCGAATGTGGAATTCACTGGAGACCTTACTAAATTACGGCGCCGAACGAATAATATCGGCGGCGGGTTGGGCGCCGGGGATGACACCCGAACGACCTACAGCGGTACTTTCTCTGTGACCCAAAACGTTTACAAGGGCGGGTGGACGGACGCTAAAATCAGTCAGGCGAAAAATGAAGTAAGTCGAGAGAGAGCCCGACTTATCGTTGTTGAACAACAGGTTTTGCTGGACGCGGTGACCGCGTATATGAATGTTGTACGCGACCAAGCGGTGCTTCAGCTCAACATTGGCAATGAACAGGTTCTCGCGCGTCAACTCGAAGCGACGAAGGATCGTTTCGATGTCGGCGAAGTGACGCGCACGGATGTGGCGCAAGCCGAATCACGTTATGCGCGGGCAACCGCCGAGCGGATTCAGTCTGAAGGGAATTTGGAAGTCAGCAGGGCGTTTTACGAACAAATCATTGGTGAGAACCCGGGGACGGTCAGTCAGCCGGATTATCCCGATAATTTACCGGCTTCGGAAGCCGAGGCCGTGAAACTCTCCAGCGACAAAAATCCGTCTGTCGTCGTCGCAACCTTCGACGAACGCGCCTCGCGCGATTTAATCCAAGTCAAGAAAGCCGAACTTCTGCCGAGCATTGATCTCGTCGCGGACGCCGGACGGGGCCGCGACCAAGGGTCCGACGACAGAACGATTGACGACATTACATTGTCGGCTGAATTGACGGTGCCAATTTATCAGCAAGGTAGCGTGTCCAGTGAAATTCGCGAAGCAAAGCAATTAGCGAGCCGCAATCTTGTGCGCGTCGATGAGGCGCGCCGTAAGGCGGCGGAAGCCGCAGCCAGCGGGTGGGAAAAGCTTTTAACCGCCCGCGCGAGCATCAAATCGCGCGAAGCGGCGGAACGCGCGGCGCACATTGCGTTGGAGGGCGTGCAACAGGAAGCGGCTGTTGGGTCACGTACGGTCCTGGATGTACTTGATGCGGAACAAGAACTTTTTGACGCTCAAGTCAGCTTGGTTCGGGATCAACGCGACGCTACGGTCGCCAGTTACGATTTGCTGGCGGCGACAGGTCGTCTGACTGCTCGGGATTTGGCCTTACCGGTTAAATTATATGATTTTCAAGCCAACTATAAAAAAGTACGCGATCAGTTGTGGGGGTTTGATGGAGCATTCTTTAAATAATGGCGGTGCGTTGGGATAAACGTGCTGTCGTCACGGTGCGGCAATGGCCCCACACCGAGTATGTTAAGCCGATTGAAAAGGGCGAGCGATGAGTGACGACGCAGGCCAAGAACCTTCAATGGAGGAAATCCTCGCGTCGATTCGGAAAATTATTTCCGAAGACGGCGAAGAGGATGGCGCCGAAGAGGCTGTTGAGGCGGAAGAGGCTGTTGAGGCGGAAGCAGAGCCTGAACCTGAGCCAGAACCCGAGCCTGAGCCAGAACCTGAGCCTGAGCCTGAGCCAGAACCCGAGCCTGAGCCAGAACCTGAGCCTGAGCCTGAGCCTGAGCCAGAACCTGAGCCTGAGCCAGAACCTGAGCCTGAGCCTGAATTTGAGCCAGAACCAGAGCTTGAGCCAGAAGCTGATATGCTGGAACTCACCGAGGAGTTTGTGGAGGAGGCTCCCTTACCAGCCCCGGTCGAGCCAGAAGATTTCGATGATGACTTGGTTCTTGACGAGGAAGACTTGTTATCCTCGTCGACCACGGCGGCCGGGGCCTCCACCTTTGCCGATCTTGCAGGAGCGCTTGCTCCCCGGATGCGGACAGGCGATCTGGACAGAACGCTTGAAGACCTCGTGAAGGAAGTCATGCGGCCATTATTGCGTAACTGGCTGGAAGCTAACCTTCCTGTCGTTGTTGAGCGATTGGTTGAACGCGAAATCGAAAAAATGACGTCCAAACCAGAGTAGTGTCATTCATGCGGCGTTGCTAGGCCGCGATGATACTCTGGATGTGGTAAAAATACGTTCAACGGATAACGAAGAGGAACGTTCAGCAATGCTGGACAAGACCTATCGACCCGAATCGGTCGAAACAAAGCATTATGAGCAGTGGGAGCGCGATGGCGCCTTCGCGTGTGGACAAAACGCCGATGGTGACCCATACACCATTGTTATACCGCCGCCGAATGTAACCGGCAGCTTGCATATGGGCCATGCCCTCAATAACACCCTGCAGGACATCCTTATCCGCTGTATGCGCATGCGCGGGCGCGATGCGCTTTGGCAACCCGGTATGGACCATGCAGGCATTGCGACGCAAATGGTGGTTGAACGGCAATTGGAGGCCAGCGGCGAAACGCGTGCGGGGCTTGGCCGTGACGCTTTTCTTGAAAAGGTGTGGCAATGGAAAGCTGAATCCGGCGGCGCGATCATTGGTCAACTTCGTCGGCTAGGCGCGTCTTGCGACTGGAGTCGTGAGCGTTTCACGATGGACGAAGGACTGAACAAAGCCGTTCGCAAGGTGTTCGTCCAGCTATACAAGGAAGGCTTGGCCTATAAGGACCACCGGCTTGTAAATTGGGATCCAAAGCTGGAAACGGCGATATCCGACCTGGAAGTTCAGCAACAGGAAATCAATGGATCATTATGGTACTTTAAATACCCAGTGGAAGGTATTGATAACAAGTATTTAACGGTTGCGACGACCCGCCCGGAAACGATGCTGGGCGATACGGCTGTCGCGGTGCATCCGGACGATGAGCGGTATCGCGATCTCATTGGCAAGTACTGCATTTTACCGCTCGTCGGGCGTCGGATTCCGATTGTCGCTGATGAACACGCCGACCCGGAGCAAGGATCCGGTGCGGTTAAGATCACGCCGGCTCATGACTTCAATGATTTTGAGGTGGGCCGTCGGCACGACCTTGAAATGATAAATATTTTTAATGTAAACGCTACCTTGAACGACACGGTTCCGGAAGCTTACCGAGGCCTTGATCGATACGAGGCGCGGAAGAAAATCATAGCGGACATTGACGCAGCCGGTCTTCTGGACCGGACCGAGGATCACACGCACATGGTGCCATACGGCGACCGTGGCGGTGTTCCCATAGAACCGTATTTAACGGAACAATGGTATGTGGACGCGGCCACGCTGGCGAAACCGGCGATCAAGGCTGTTGAGCAAGGCCGCACAAAGTTCGTGCCGGAAAACTGGTCGAAGACCTATTTCGAATGGATGCGCAACATTGAGCCATGGTGCGTGTCCCGGCAATTATGGTGGGGGCACCAAATCCCGGCTTGGTACGGCCCTGACGACACAATTTTTGTCGAGGAAACGGAGGCGGACGCACAGCGCGAAGCTGATGCTCATTATGGCGAATCCGTGATCTTGCGACGGGATGAAGACGTTCTCGATACCTGGTTTTCATCCGGATTATGGGCGTTTTCGACCCTGGGCTGGCCTGAGAAAACACCGGAATTGGCGCGATATTACCCGACGGATGTTCTAGTTACCGGGTTCGACATCATTTTCTTCTGGGTCGCGCGCATGATGATGCTTGGGTTGCATTTCATGGATGATGTTCCGTTTCACACCGTTTATGTCCATGCGCTGGTTCGTGACGAAAATGGTCAAAAAATGTCGAAATCGAAGGGGAATGTCATCGACCCCCTTGAATTGATCGACGAATACGGAGGGGATGCCCTGCGATTCACGTTGGCCTCCCTTGCGGCGCCGGGACGCGACATAAAGTTATCGGGCAACCGCGTTGCGGGATCGCGCAACTTCGCCACCAAACTATGGAATGCGGCCCGATATTGCGAAATGAACCAGTGTGAATCGCGGGCGGATTTTGATCCGGGCGCTTGTACACACAAGCTCAATCGTTGGATAGTAAGCGAACTCGTCCGGTGCGTGCGTACGGTCAATGACGGGGTCGACACGTACCGCTTCAACGACGCCGCACAGGGTCTTTATCAGTTCATATGGGGAACCTATTGCGATTGGTATCTGGAATTTTCCAAGCCACTCTTGATGGGAGACGATGCAAATCTCAAGGCCGAGACCCGTGCAACGGCTGCATGGGTGATGGATCAGGTGTTGCATCTTCTTCATCCTTTCATGCCGTTCATTACCGAGGAATTATGGGAGCAACTTGGGGCGCAACGACCTGAATCCCTGATTACGAGTCCCTGGCCGGCGTTCGGCGATGAACTGGTGGACGAGGGGGCGGAGCAGGAAATCGGGTGGGTTGTCGATTTGATCTCCGGCGTCCGTTCGGTCCGTTCGGAAATGAACGTGCCGCCATCGGCGAAAATTACGATGGTGTTGGCGGGTGCGGGAGATGTCAGTAAGGAGTGGTCGAAGACCCATGCTGAATTGATCCATCGTCTGGCTCGCATTGGCGATATTGTCGTTGATGGCGAAGCGCCAAAAGGTGCGGTTCAATTTGTGCACCGGGATGCGACGGTGATGCTGCCGCTTGCCGATGTCATCGATCTGGATCAGGAAAAGGCGCGTTTGGAAAAAAGCATCGCGAAAGCCGACGGCGAAATCACCAAGTTGCAAAAGAAACTACAAAATCAGAAGTTTTTGTCCCGCGCGCCGGAAGAGGTGGTTAAAGAACAAAAAAACCGCCTCACCGAAGAAAAGGCGACAAAGGGCAAGTTAACCGACGCCTTGGAGCGCTTGTCGGCGATGATCTAGTGGCGCAACCGAAACGGATGGTTCCCATCCGTCTCGATCAGTTGCCCCACCAGATCAATATGTTCGCGGGCTGATCCACGAAATGATTGGGAGCCAAGCGTTTCGATCAGACCACAAGGCGCACATGACCTGGACACATGAGGGAGACGTTGATGCGCGCTGTATTGGTCGATCCGGGGGCGCCTGGAAGTTTAAAGATTACGGAGTCGTCCGACCCCAAGCCATTGTCGAACCAGGCGATTGTAGACGTGAAGGCGATCTCCCTGAATCTTGGCGAAGTGAAGCGCGCTCGCCGCAGTGATCCGGGAACCCATCTTGGTTGGGATATCGCGGGTGTCGTCGCCGAAGCGGCGGCGGACGGGTCGGGGCCTCTTGTGGGGACGCGCGTCGTTGGTGTTGTTCTTGCAGGCGGGTGGGCGGAACGCGTCGCCGTCAATACGGACTGGATGGCGCCCTTGCCTGACAGCGTTTCGTTTGCGACCGCCTCCACATTGCCGGTTGCGGGCCTGACCGCGTTATACGCCTTGGAGCAGGGGGGCCAATTGCTCGGTCGCCGGGTTCTGGTGACGGGCGCGTCGGGAGGTGTTGGCCTGTTCGGCATACAGCTTGCGAAATTATCGGGCGCCACCGTCACGGGCCTGGTGCGTCGGTCGGAAAATGTTGACGTGGCGAGGGTCGCGGGCGCCGATGTCGTGATTGTGGGTGAGGATGCGAAGGAAGCCGCGCAACATGGA
>JABJJH010000579.1 GCA_018660965.1 Rhodospirillaceae bacterium
CACCCAGGTGAAATCAAGCACCCGAATCCCCTCCAGCGCCTTTGGCGATATTGAACCGTTCGGCGAACCGTGTGGTGCGGATTGCTGCTTCGAAGTCATGACATCTCCCCAAATGCTCAAGAACCGAATTCGCGATAGGACTGGACAACTATCGCAATTGCTAGAATGCCCGTTTCAGCGGGGCGGTCAATACGCGGGGGGCGCGCGTCATGCTGGACGGGCCGATCCCGTTGGTCCTATGCTCAACGCTTCGCATGAAATAAGGGGGCGTTGTCATGACCAATTCATCGACCAGCATATCCTCGTTGGACCTCGCCGGCGGCTTTGTCGATTTCACCATCGATCAGCTTGACGCCGCCGATGTCGCGCAATTGAAAAAATTAATGTTGGACCATATCGCCTGCGTGTTGTGCGGCGCGGCCCAACCGGTCGGTAAACATCTGGTCGCGTGGGCGGCGGAAAACGGCGCGCCCGGACAAGCGATGTTATTTGGCAGCGGTCGCTCGGCGGGGGCTGCTGCGGCGGCCCTGGTCAACGGCACGTCCGCGCATGGCTATGAGTTGGACGACACCCATGACGGTTCGATGAGCCATCCCGGCGCGGTCGTCATTTCAACCGCTCTGGCGCTTGGCGCGGAACGCGGCGCGTCGGGCGCCGATATCATGGCGGCGATCACGGTGGGGTACGAGGCCATGGCGCGCACGGGCATGGCGGCGGGATCGTTGGGGATCGTCACCGCCGGGTTTCATCCGACCGCGCTGTTCGGTGTGTTCGGCGCGACGGCGGCGGCGGGGAAATTGCTGAGCCTGAACGCGGAAGGGTTGGCGCAGGCGTGGGGATTGGCGCTATCGATGGCCGGCGGGGTATCGCAATTCGCGTTCGAGCCCAAGGGCACCATGGTGAAACGGATGCATGGCGGCTTGCCCGCCCATAACGGGATTATGGCGGCGCAACTCGCCTCGGTCGGGGTCGCCGGCCCCATGCAGGCGCTGGAAGGGGAATTTGGCTTTCTGGCGATGTATGGGCGCGATGTCGATGCGACGCGCTTGGCGCGGCAGGACGGCGATGCGTTTGAATTTCATAATATCAGCCTGAAGCCGTATTCGTGCTGCCGAAAATTCCATTCCTTGATCGACGCTCTTGAACAGACGACCGACGGCTTTGCGTTGCCGTCGGAGTCCATCGACAAGATCATCGTGCGCGGTCCCGAAACAGCGATTGGCCAGCATCTGATGCGTCGGCCCAGTTCGGTCATGGCGGCGCAATATTCCATGCCGTATATCGTCGGCGCGAGCCTGGCCTATGGTCCCCGGCGCTACGACGCCTATGGCGAGGCGCATCACGAAGATCCGAAAATTCTCTCGTTGATCGACAGGATCGAGTCGGAACATGACGCAACCTTCGACCCGCTTGTCCCGAACAAGATGCCGCACGGCGTTACGCTGCGACTGAACGATGGCTCTTCGCGCGAAGCCGAGGTCATGGATAGCTTGGGCACGCCGGTGCGTCCCATGTCGTACGACGAAGTGCGCGCCAAGGCCGAAGCGCTGGTCGCGATGACCGACCCCGATATCGATTTGTCCGGCATCATCGCAAGGATCGACGAATTGGATTCCCTAAACGATATTCGCGCGCTGACATCGCTCGCCGTGTCGCCGAATTACGATAAACAGGCGGCGGCTCCACAGGCGGCCCCCGAGGCGGCGGAGTAGCGGTCATGGCGTATGAGCATATCGAATACCGGCCCATCACCCCGAACCAAGGGGTGGAAATTGGCGGCGTCGATCTCAACAATTTGAGCGATGCGCAGGCAAGTGACATAAAACAGGCGTTGGTTGATCGGAAAATCATTGTGTTTCGCGATCAGGACATCTCTCCGGGTCGCTATGCGGAATTCATGACCCTGTTCGGCGAACCGGTCGTCGAGGATTTGGCCCCGGTCGACGACAATCCGCCCAATGTCGGCGTCATTCATATTCATCCTAATGAGCAGCAGAAAATAAATTTCTGGCACATGGACCATTCCTTTCGTCCGACGCCGTCGCCGAAATTGTCCCTGTACGCCAAAATATTACCCGAGTGCGGCGGCGACACCTTGTTCGCCAGCCTTGAATCCGCCTATGACGGGTTGTCGGACAAAACCAAAAACCGGATCGACGATTTATGGGCGATTCATAAGGTGACGCCGACGCAAAACTCAAAGCGGCGCTACACCAAGGAACAGTACGCGACATTGGCGGCGACCGAAGTGCGCCATCCCGTGGTCGGCTACAATCCGGCCAATGGGCGCAAGTTCCTGTTCGTGAACATGCCGCAATATTGCCGCTACATCGAAGGGATGGAAGCCTCCGAAAGCGAAGCCTTGCTGGGCAAGTTATACCGGCACGTCCAACGGCCGGAATTCAGTCTCCGCCTCGTCTGGCGGCCAAACACGCTGGTGGTGTGGGAGAATTCCCATTGTCTGCATTATCCGGTCGCCGACTATTTCCCGGCGGAACGCAAACTATTGCGCGTCGCGATCAAGGGGGAAGCGATTGAAGCTGTCCCCGACGTGGCGGCGTAGAACCGACTGAAAGGGCGGCATATGTCCGATGAACTCCGGCAGGCGGCGGACGACTTCCTGGTCCGTTATGGCGGCGACGTGTTCCCCCACCTGTTTGTGTCGGCGAAGGGATCGGTCGTTACCGACGATACGGGGCGGGACATACTCGACTTCACGTCGGGTCAGATGTGCGCGACCATCGGTCACAATCATCCCGCCATCATCGCCGCCATGGAAAAAAGCGGCCGCGAGGCGGTGCATCTGTTTTCAGGCATGATTCCCGAGGCGGTGGCGAAGTTGGGCCGGAAAATGGCCGAGTGGCTGCCCGCGCCACTGAAGAAATCGCTGTTCATCAACACCGGAAGCGAAAGCAATGAAGCGGCGTTGCGCATGGCCAAGATGCACACCGGCGGCTACGAAGTCATTGCGCTGGGCGGGTCCTGGCATGGGGTGACCGGCGCCGCCAGCGCCGCGTCCTACGCCAGTGATCGGCGCGGCTACGGCCCGGCGGTTCCCGGCGGTTTCGCCATTCCGGAACCGAACGCCTATCGCTGCCCGATTGGGCATTGTCGCGATGTGTGCGACAAATCCTGCCTGAAGGTCGGCATGAACATGTTCGACATGCAGTCGCGCGGCGCCCCGGCGGCGATCATCGCCGAGCCAATTATTAGCGCGGGTGGGGTCATCGTGCCGCCGGACGGCTATTTCGACGCCTTGCGGGAAGTCGCCGATGCGCGCGGCCTGATGTTGATTTTCGACGAAGCGCAAACGGCGTTCGGTCGGATTGGCCATAAGTTCGCGGCGGATATGGTCGGCGTCACGCCGGATATCATGTCGGTGTCGAAAACGCTGGGCGGCGGCCTGCCGCTGGCGGCGACAATCACCAGCGACGCCATCGAGGAAAGCGTTCACGAAAAGGGATTTTCCTATTACACCAGCCATGTATCGGACCCGTTGGCGGCGAATGTCGGACTGGCCGTTCTGGAAACCATTGAGTCGGAACATTTGATTGAACGCGCCGCATCAATGGGCGCGTATATGCGGGCGCGGTTCGAGGATCTGCAGCAGCGTCATGAATGCATCGGCGATGTTCGTGGGGCCGGGCTGTTGTTGGGCGTCGAGTTGGTGCGCGACCGGGAATCGCGAGAGCCGGACCACCAATTGGGCGCGGCGTCGACGGCGCGTTGTTTCGAATTGGGTCTCAGCATGAATATCCGCCGCCGTCCGGAACGCGGCGCGGTCTGGCGCATTGCACCGCCATTGACCGTCACCACGGATGAAATCGATACGGCGGTGTCGATGCTCGACCAGGCGCTGCGTGAAAGCCAGGACGCCCTGGCGCGTTAATCTCAGACGCCTTAAAGACCTCTAATCAAGTCGCATGCGGAGCTTTTCCTGAAAGACGCGTCGGCCCTTTGGCGTGATTGCGACGGCGCGTGTGTCGTCGATGCGGCGTATCCATCCATTCGTGAAACTGTGCGCGCATAACGCCGTTCCAACCGCGCCCGCCAGGTGGGGACGCCGCTCGCTCCAATCCAGACAAGGTCGGCACAGGACGCGCCTGGACCGTTTGCCCCGGGACGGCGTGAGCGCTTCCACATCCATTCCGACCCCACCTAAAAAGGCGACGCCATCGTCCGTCACCAGCCCGGCGTCGTCCGCCAGCTCGACATGGCCCTGCGCCACCAACGCGTCCGCAATCGCGACGCCGAGACGACCCGCCAGATGGTTGTAGCAGGTTCGACCGGCGCGCAACGCCTTGTCCCGCGGGCCGACAACGAGCTTCGACCGGGTCGGTTCCATATCCGACGCCACCTGCATAATGCTTTCCATCATCTGCGCCACCGCTGGCGACGCAATGCGGTGGTAGCGGTGGCGACCCTGTTTCACGACATTGAGCAACCCGGCGGTG
>JABJJH010000195.1 GCA_018660965.1 Rhodospirillaceae bacterium
ACCACCTTGGCGATGGCGCTTTCCGCTTCCGCCGACAAACGGGAAAACCCGGAATAGGTTTGCAGCGCCAGGGCCATGCCGGCGAACAAGGTGGTCATGCCGACGACCGGCAAGGAATAATAACCGATGTCGATCATCTGGCGCGCCAGCAGGCGAAAAAAGAACGGTGGCCGCAAGCAATGCGAAACAGATGTGACCGTGAACAGGGTCAATTGGCCGGTCGCGGCGAGAAAACCGAGGAACGCCGCGCCAATGGGTCGTAATGGATTCACGCGTGCGCCTCGGCGATAGAGGGGGCCGATGGCGCGCCGATATAGCGCCGGCGATAACGGCTGCCGAGGCTGGTCAGAATTTCATATCCGATGGTGTCGGCATCCGCTGCAACGGCGTCAACGTCCCGGTACGGACCGATCAAATCGACCAAATCGCCAGGTTGAAGCGGCGTGACCGCGCCCCCAGTTTCGGTGGCGTTCCCGAGCGGGGAAAGGTCCAGTGTAATGAGGTCCATCGAGACCCTGCCTAATATGGGTAAAGCAATTTCTCCGACATGGGCGACGCCGCGATTGCTCAAAATGCGCAACAAACCATCCGCGTATCCCGCCGCGACCGTTGCAATTCGTGTCGGCCCCCCGATGCGATGCGAGGCACCATAGCCAACGGTCCGAGGGGTGTCAACGTCGTGGATTTGCAGGATTTTTCCTTGCAGGCGAATGACTTGAGCCATGGGATTCGGCCCGGAATCGTTTGGCTTCACGCCGTAGAGACAGACGCCCGGACGAACCAGGTCGAATCGCCAATCGGGGCCCAGGAAGACGCCGCTGGACGCCGCGATTGACGCGGGGACGCCGGGAAAATGTTGTATCGCTGTGCTGAATTCGCGTTGCTGCGTCCGGTTTAACGGGTGTTCGGGCGTATCGGCGCAGGCGAGGTGGCTCATCACCAATGAAAGCTGAAACCGCGAGGCAAGGTCAGGTTGCGCGAACAACACGGCTTGTTCGGACAGTGGCAGCCCGAGCCGCGACATGCCGGTGTCCAGTTGTATGGCGGCGGGTAGGGGCTTCGACTCCGCCGAACAATACCGGGACCATCGGTCGATTTGTCCCAAATCGTTCAGCACGGGCCGCAGCCCATGCGCGTGAAAGGTGGCCTCCTCGCCGGAGAGCAATCCGTTCAGGACATAAATGGCGGCGCTGTCCACCCTTGGCAGGATGCCCCGCAGTTCAATGGCTTCGTCCAGGTGCGCGACGAAAAATGTGGCGCACCCCTGCCGGGCGAGGATCCGCGCGACGGGACCAACGCCCAACCCATAGGCGTCCGCCTTGACGACGGCAGCGCATTCCGCCGGGTGGGCGCGTTCCGCAAGCAGACGATAATTGGCGCCAATAGCGTCCAGATCGATGGTTAACAGGGACCCCGCATGCGGCGGCCCCGTTTCCTCAAGAATAACCATCGTCTTCGTGGTGACGGTCCAGGTCGCCAAAGCGGGTGAATTTGCCTTCGAAATACAAATCGATGGTGCCAACCGGGCCGTGGCGCTGTTTGGCGATGATGACGCTGGCGGTGCTGCGCACCTGTTCGATGCGTTCCGCCCAGCGTTCCGCCCTGTCGCTAAAGCGCTCCTGGGTCTCTTCCACGCCTTGGATCGGCTCGGCCTTTTCCAGGTAATATTCTTCGCGGAAAATGAACATAACCACATCGGCGTCCTGTTCGATCGACCCTGATTCGCGAAGATCGGACAGTTGTGGCCGTTTGTCGTCCCGGTTCTCGACCTGACGGCTAAGCTGCGATAACGCGATGACGGGAACTTCCAACTCCTTGGCCAGGGTCTTGAGGCCCCGGCTGATTTCGCCGATTTCATTAACCCGGTTCTCGCTACGCCGGCCCGGCGGTCCCTGCAACAGTTGCAGGTAATCAACGAGAATCAGGCTCAGCCCGCCGTGCTGCCGTTTCATGCGTCGGGATCGGGTGCGGATCGCTGAGATCGACAGCGCGGGCGTGTCGTCGATCATCAAGGGAACGCTGCTGAGATCTTGCGTGGCTTGTACGAAGCGGTGGAATTCGTCCTGTTCGACTTCGCCGCGCCGGATTTGATCCGACGGGACTTCGGACTGTTCCGATAAAATACGCGTGGCCAGTTGTTCCGCCGCCATTTCCAGCGAAAAGAACAGCACCGGACCGCTGGGGCCGGAATCGTTGGTTTTCGCCTCTTTAATTTTCTTCTGCGCCGCTTTTGCGGCGTTGAAGGCGATGTTCGTCGCCAGCGCCGTTTTACCCATGGACGGACGCCCGGCGAGAATTATCAAATCGGACGGATGCAGCCCGCCAAGCTTGCGGTCGAGCATTGATAACCCGGTCGTGACGCCAACGACCTTGCCTTTATGTTTGAAGGCGTCTTCCGCCATTTTCAGGGCGGCCTTGGAGGCGGCGCCCAAATCGACAGCGCCGCGCTCGACGTCGCCGGTAGTGGCTAAATCGTAAAGCCGTTGTTCCGTGCCTTCGATTTGATCCTGGGCGGAAATTTCGATGTCGCCGGCATAGGCGTCGTTCACGACGTCTTCGCCCAGCCCGATCAACTCCCGGCGCAAATAAAGATCGTGGACGGTCTTGGCGTAATCGCCCGCGTTGATGACCGACACGACGGACGCCGCAAGTTCGTAAAGGTATTGCGCCCCGCCGACGTCCTTGAGCAGTTCGTCCGCCTCGAAGAGATGACGAAGGGTTTGCGGGCTCGCGACCTGCCCCCGTTCGATCAATTTTCCGATGGAATCGAAAATGCGGGCGTGTACAGGTTCGAAAAAATGATCCGGACGCAAAAAGTCCGTCATCTTGTCGAACGCGCGGTTGTTCGTGAGAACTGCCCCGAGAAGGGCTGCTTCAATTTCCGTATTATGCGGTGGGGTCCGGTAGGTGGCGGCGGCTTCCGCCGACGCATCACCGTGCAACGTGGTTACGTTTGTTTCTAAAGGGTCCATGGAGCAATCATAAATGTTTGGGCAACAATAACATCATCAAGGACCTGTTTTTTTCCTGTGGACTGTGGGGGTAAGTTAACCCGATTCTGTCATGTGTGTGAATTGTGTGAGTAACTTACCGCTGAATTAACCCTCCTGTCGTCATGTGACTCCAAAACGAAAGCGGCGCTCCCAAAAGAAGCGCCGCTTATCACAGAATTGTGGAACGAACGGGTATTTAAGTGGCCGATTCGGGTTGCTCTTCTTCGGTTTCAGTCGCTGTTTCCGCCTCCGCCATCACTTCCGGCTCTGCTACCGTTTCCGGCCCGGCCTGCTCGTCGTCTTCCTCACCGAACCGGCTGACGAATTGATCGCCGTCATCTTCTTCTTCGCCGCTTTGGGACGGAATGATGGCCTTGCCGCTTTCCAGTTGCATGGCGGCTTCGTCTTCGGATTGGGCGATGTTCACGGTGACCGTCACCTCGACTTCCGGGTGCAGGCGGACGCGGTAGTCATGCAACCCCAGCATCTTGACCGGGCGGTCCATCAAAACCTGATTCCGCGTGACGGAGAAACCCGCCGCCGTCACGCCGTCGGCGATGTCCCGGCTGTTGACCGAACCGTAAAGCTGGCCACTGTCGCCAGCGCTTCGGATGATCGAGATGGCCAAATCGCCCATCTTCTCCTGGACCTTTTCCGCGTCGGCGCGTTTTTCAAGGTTTTCCGCTTCCAATTGCGCTTTGCGCTCGTCGAAATAACCGCGGTTTTGATTGGTGGCCCGCAGCGCCTTTTTCTGCGGCAGCAGAAAATTCCGGGCGTATCCGGGTTTGACGGTGACGACGTCGCCCATCTGACCCAATTTTTCAATGCGCTCTAAGAGAATGACTTCCATTGTATTCCTCCAGTTCCAGTCCGGCTTTTCCAGTCTGGCGGTTCCAGTCCGGCGTGGGCAGCTCGGCTCAGGCGAAACGGCGCCTGAGTCCGGCCCATTGTTCAATTAAACCCAGCAACACGACGATTATCGCGGGCCATCCAAAGATTGTTAAAAACGCGTAGAACGTCACCAGCAACACGGTGCTGCTGGCGCGGTTGCGGCAAACGGCGTGAACCACCGCCAGCCCCATGAAAAAGAAAGGCGCGATCAGTATGATCAGCAGGTTTTGCCCAAAAAATCCCAATGCGCCGGGCAGGACCGCCGCCATGGCGGCTGCAATCGCGGCTAAGAACGGAAACCACTGTGGGAATTCCATGCTGATCAGGCTGGGGCTTGGACGAAGGTTCCGGCCAAACCGCACCAGAACGCCTTGCGCCAACGCGCCGTTGATAACGATCATAATCAACCACGACGCGCCAATGAAGCCCGGCAGAATGCGCGAGATCATCTGAACCATCGGTTCCATTTGTTCGCTTGGAATGTGCGGCGCCATCTGTTGGACCAGATTGGCGACGAAGGTCCGTACTGTGTCTTCCAGGCCAATCGGCGTCGAGGCGAACCAGAAGGCTCCTATCGTGAACATCAGCGCGGCGATTGTGCTTGCCGCCACGATCAAATTCCCTGCCGGATACCATTCCTGATCGCCTTGGTCGTTGGTGCGGGAGAGCATGGCCTGGCGAAGCAGGATGATCGCCGGTATGGCGTTCATCAACGCGTAGACCGCCGCCGCCATGAACCCGCCCACGACCAGCATAATCAAGGTCGCGGCGATGCTCGAAACCGCGCCCGCCGTCGCCCCCAGGCCAAGCCCGACGGCTAACACCGGCAAGGGCGCGAAATACGCTAGCAGCATGCCGCCGAATGCGCCATGACCCGCCAGCACATAAATTATAGTGCTGACGACGCCACCGCCAATCGCGAGTAGCCAATATTGGGCCACGCCGGTTCTCCCAAGGGCCGCTCTGGATTGTGATCATTGAACGCTTCAACGTCTTCACCAGGCAGGCCGTGCGCGATTATTGAATGACGTAGGGCAGCAAACCCAGGAAACGGGCGCGTTTGATCGCCCGCGCCAGTTCACGCTGCTTTTTCGCCGATACCGCCGTGATACGGCTGGGCACCATCTTGCCGCGTTCCGACACGAAACGGAGCAACAGCTTGGTGTCCTTGTAGTCGATCTTGGGGGCGTTCGCGCCGCTGAAAGGGCAGGATTTCCGCCGCCGAAAAAAGGGCCGCCGACCGCCACCGCCGCCTTCGCCTCTTGATTCTGATTGCTCTTCCCTCATGCGCCTTCTCCTTCGCTTACGGTTTCGGGCGTCGACGCGGCCTCGGCGGGCGCTGCATCCGCAGTGGGTTCCGTTGGACGCGGCGTGCGTTCCTCGCTGCGTTCCGGACGATCACGATAACGGCTCCGTTCGCCGCGGTTCGCCAACACGACCGACGGTTCCTCGGGAAGGTCGTCCGTCTTGATCGTCAAAATTCGAAGAATGTCCTCGTTGAGGCGCAAACGCCGTTCCATCTCCAGCACCGTGCTGGACGGTGATTCGAAGTTCAAAAGGACGTAGTGTCCCTTCTTGTTCTTCTTCATACGGTAGGCGAGGCTGCGAACGCCCCAATACTCGCGACGGGACACGCGCCCACCGGTTTCGTCGATGAGAGCGACCATGGAGTCGGTAATTGTCTCGATTTGCGCGGACGAGATGTCCTGACGTGCGATGAACACGTTTTCATAATATGGCATGTAAGGCCCCTTATGGCTATTTATGATCCGCTGTCGCATTGGTGAGGTCACCTTGGATTTGAGGTTTCCCCCGATTTTAGGTTTCCAGTGGCGCGACGATACGGTTCTAACCGATCGCCGCCAACGACCGGTAAGGAGAAGTTAATGTAGAATGCGGCGAAGTAGACGCATTTGTGCGGGGTGTAAAGGAAAATGTCGCAAATGGCGGCGGCCTTTTCATTCAGCATTCTTCCCAGCCGCCGCCGCATTGGAATTTGCCGTCGTTTTGGCGCGCTTGACAGGGAAGGTCGAGCGTTTATCACTGGCGCGGCGAATTCAATAGCGGAGATGTATTTCATATGACAGTGGCATTTGTCTTTCCGGGTCAGGGGTCGCAGGCCGTTGGCATGGGACGCGACCTGGCGGAAGCCTTTCCGGCGGCCCGTCACGTGTTTGAGGAAGTCGATGACGCCCTCGACCAGAAACTGTCGAAGGTCATGTTTGAAGGGCCGGAGGAAACGTTGGTCCTGACGGAAAATGCGCAACCCGCTCTGATGGCCGTCAGCATGGCGGTGATGCGTGTTCTGGCGGAAGAGGGCGATATCACGCTCGCGGACAAGGCGGCTTTTGTCGCGGGGCATTCCCTTGGTGAGTATTCGGCGTTGGCGGCGGCGTCCGCCATAAGCCTGGGCGATGCGGCGCGGTTGTTAAAACTGCGCGGCCAATCCATGCAAAAGGCGGTGCCGGTCGGTGTTGGCGCGATGGCCGCGATTATCGGGCCGGAACTCGATGCGGTGCGGAACATTGCAACGGAAGCCGCCGCGGGGGATGTGTGCGACGTTGGCAACGACAATGCGCCGGGACAGGTTGTCTTGAGCGGCGACAAGGCGGCGGTGGAGCGCGCGGTCAAGATTGCGGCGGACCAGGGCGTTCGCCGCAGCATAATGCTGCCCGTGAGCGCGCCGTTCCATTGCGCGTTGATGAAGCCCGCGGCGGATGCGATGGAAAAAGCGTTGGCCGACATTGAATTACAGGCGCCGGTCGTTCCTGTGGTCGCGAACGTCACAGCGGAGGCCGTGCGGGACCCCGCGATCATTCGTGAATTACTGGTCCGTCAAGTGACCGAGATGGTTCGCTGGCGCGAATGCGTGCTTTACATGAAGGATCAGGGTGTGGACACCCTGTTGGAATTGGGCGCCGGCAAGGTGCTTGGCGGTCTGACCCGCCGGATTGACCGTGAAATGACGGGTCGGTCGGTGCAGGGGCCCGACGATATCGAGGAACTGCTTAAAAGTCTTTAAGAGAGGGAATTCCGGATGTTCGATTTGACGGGCAAAACGGCGCTGGTGACCGGCGCATCGGGCGGCATTGGATCCGAGATTGCGCGGGCGCTGTACGCAAACGGCGCCTCAGTGGCGCTTTCCGGCACCAGAGGCGATGCGCTGGAAGCGTTGAAATCGTCGCTTGGCGATCGCGCTGCCGTGGTTCCGGCCAATCTGGGCGATGCGGACGCCGCCGCCGATCTGGTCAAGCGGGCCGAGGAAGCGCTCGGACCATTGGATATTCTCGTGAACAACGCTGGCCTGACGCGCGACAATTTGGCGATGCGGATGAAAGATGAGGATTGGCAAACGGTTCTGGACGTAAATTTAACCGCCGCGTTTCGGCTGTCGCGGGCGGTGCTGCGTGGCATGATGAAGCGACGATGGGGGCGAATCATCGGCGTGACGTCGATCGTCGGGGTGACGGGCAACGCGGGCCAAGCCAATTATGCGGCGTCGAAGGCCGGGATGATCGGAATGTCGAAATCATTGGCCCAGGAAGTCGCGAGCCGAGGGATTACGGTCAACTGCATCGCGCCGGGATTCATCGAAACCGCCATGACCGACGCCTTGCCGGACGACCAGCGGGAAAAGCTGGCGGCCACTATTCCAGCGGGTCGGTTCGGCTCGGTGGTGGACATTGCCGCCGGGACGGTTTATCTGGCGAGTGAGGAAGCCGCTTATGTGACGGGGCAGACGCTCCACATCAATGGCGGCATGGCCATGATTTAAAGCGACGGAGGCGTAAAAATCCGATGCTGGCCATGGTAAAAGTTTTGTGGTAGCTAGGCCGCCTCGAAGTTAAAAGGCGCGTCGGAGCGCTTGGATAGACACCCAATTTTTAAGCCAAAGGTAATCGAACATGAGTGACGTTGCGGATCGCGTTAAAAAGATCGTTGTTGAGCATCTTGGAGTGGATGAGGCGAAGGTTTCGGAAGGCGCGAGTTTTATCGATGACCTAGGCGCCGACAGTCTGGATACGGTTGAGCTGGTTATGGCTTTCGAAGAGGAATTTGGCTGTGAAATTCCCGATGACGCGGCGGAAAAAATTCTGACCGTCAAGGACGCCATTTCCTTCATCAGTGAAAACGCTGGTTGATCACGCGCCGGTTTCGGTCCTGCATGATTTAAGATCGAGGTTCGACGGTTGAGACGGGTAGTCGTAACTGGAATCGGCGCCATTACGCCTCTTGGCATTGGCGTTGATTTTGTTTGGAATCGGTTGCTGAACAGCGAATCGGGTATTTCCGCTATTCAGCAATTCGACGTTTCCGATCTGCCGGCCAAAATCGCCGGATCGGTTCCCCTTGGCGAAACGTCGGACGGATTGTTCAACGCCGACGATTGGGTGCCGCCGAAGGATCAACGGAAAATGGACCGCTTCATCCTGTACGCGGTCGCCGCCGCGAAACAGGCGGTGCAGGATTCCGGCTGGGTCGCAGAATCCGAGGAAGCCCAGGAACGCACTGGCGTTTTGATTGGTTCGGGCATTGGTGGATTGCCGGGAATCGCGGAAGGCGCGTTGACGCTGGAGAAAAGAGGCCCCCGGCGCATCAGCCCGTTCTTCATTCCCTCCAGTTTAATCAATCTCGCGTCCGGCCATGTGTCGATTGAGTATGGGTTTCGGGGCCCGAATCATTCGGTTGTGACCGCGTGCGCCACGGGCGCTCATGCTATCGGCGATGCGGCGCGCATGATCATATTCGACGATGCCGACGTTATGGTGGCCGGTGGCGCCGAAGCGGCGAATTGCCGTTTGGGAATTGCCGGGTTTGCCGCCGCGCGCGCCCTGTCTTGCGGCTTCAACGACACGCCGACCGAAGCGTCACGGCCCTGGGACAAGGATCGGGACGGCTTCGTGATGAGCGAAGGCGCCGGGGTCGTGGTGCTTGAGGAATTGGAACACGCGAAGAAACGCGGCGCGACGATTTATGCGGAAGTGATCGGGTATGGCATGACGGGCGATGCGCACCACGTCACCGCGCCCGCCATGGACGGAAACGGCGGGTATCGCGCCATGCAAGCGGCCTTGAAACGCGCGAAGCGCAACGTCAGCGATATTGACTACATCAATGCGCATGGCACATCCACGATGGCGGACACGATTGAACTTGGCGCTGTTGAGCGGATGTTGGGCGATGCCGCGTCTGGTGCGTCTATTTCATCGACCAAATCGGCGACGGGTCACTTGTTGGGTGCAGCGGGTGCAGTGGAAGCGATTTTCTGTATTCTTGCGTTGCGTGATCAGGTTTGCCCACCGACACTGAACCTAGAGACTGTTGATTGTGAGCATACGATTGACCTTGTTGGTAAAGAAAAGCGTGAACGTGAGATCAACATCTGTTTGTCAAACTCGTTCGGATTTGGCGGCACGAATGCGGCCTTGATTATGGGTAAAGCAAGCTGATGTGGAGACACCTTGCCAGCAATGC
>JABJJH010000113.1 GCA_018660965.1 Rhodospirillaceae bacterium
GTTGGGTTGGAGCAATCCACCAAACGCGCCCTGGAGGCCTCTCGCAATCCGTCCCTGCCGAATCTGTTGTTCTGCGATCCGGCGGATAATCCCGGCGGCGGCGGTCGCGGCAACACGACATATGTCTTGAAGGCGTTCGCGGAAGCGGGCGTGGAGAACGCTTTGTTCGGCGTCTTTAATGACGCGGCGCTGGTGGATGCGGCGTATCAAGCCGGTCTTGACGGTCAATTCAGGGCGGCGTTCAATAGCGCCGAGACCAATGAGTTTTCACTGCCGTTTGAGGCCAATGTGGTGGTTGAAAAACTGTCGGATGGCGAATTTGTCGGTGAATACGGCATGGTCGCGGGCAATACAGTTCGATTGGGACGGTCCTGTGTCCTGGCGTTAGGTGGTATTAAAATCGTGGTGATTTCTATTCGACAGCAATGTCTCAGCAACGACTACTTCACCCATTTCGGTTTGGATTCCGCTGCGTCACGGTGCACGGTGGTGAAGTCACGCGGACACTTCCGCGCCGGATTTCAGCACCTCTTCCCACCGGAACGGATTGTGGAAATCGATGTTCCGGGTCTGACCTCTCCCAATCTGATCAATTTCCCGTGGAAGCAACTGCCGCGCCCGGTTTACCCCATGGACCCTGAAACCCAATGGGACGCGCCGCCGGTTTAGCTCTACCGAAGAGCTGCGTCCCGGATGGCGTCGGGCGTGAATGGCAGACGACGAAGCCGCTGTCCGGTCGCGTTGTAGATTGCGTTGGCGATAGCCCCGGCGGTCGGGCCTGATACGGCTTCCCCGGCGCCAAGATAGGGGTCGCCGGGTCGGTCCATCAAAATGGTTTCGATTTCGGGAATGTTGTCGAAACGCAGGATAGGGTAGTCGTCCCAATCCCGACTGGTGATCCCGTCCTGGTCGAACTTGACCGCTTCGAACAGGGTCCAGCTTGCCGCCTGCAAGAAGCCGCCCTCCATTTGCGCTGCCAACCCGTCGGGGTCGACGACCTGTCCCGCATCCGCCGCAATGACGGTGCGGTGTAATTGAACCTCGGCGGCGTCGTTCACCGACAGTTCAACGCCGACAGCGGCGTAGGTTTTTTCATTTTTATATTGCCCGAATCCGATGCCGCGTCCACGGCCTTCGGGCAAGGGAACGGCGTTCAGTTTTTCCGACATTGCGGTTAGCACCGCTTTTGCGCGGTCGTCGTCGAGGTTGCGCAGCCGGAATTCCAGCGGGTCGAGTCCCCCTGCTTCGGCCAGTTCGTCCATGAAGGATTCGATGGCGAAGACATTGGCGTAACCGCCCAGCGTCCGCATAGCCGATGTCCTCAATGGCAGGTTACGCACCAGATGCTTGACCAGATGCTTGTTGGCGAAGGTGTAGAGCGGATCGAGATTGCGGTGCACGCCGCCATGGGCCTGCATGTTCGGCGGCGGCGTCATCGGCGGGATTGGTTTTTCGAGGAATCGCGCCGCCAACAACCGCGAGGGCCCGGACATGCCGGCGCCGGGGCGGGGGCGCATGACATGGGTGTCGCTATAGGTTTCATGGGACCATGCGACGACCGCGCCGGAATCGTCCAGGCTGCCGCCGACATTCATCACCATGGCCGAACTGTAGGGTTCCCAGGCGTGTTCGTCGTCGCGCGTCCATTTCAACATGATCGGTTTTCCGGGAATGGCGCGCGCGGCCAGGGCGGCGTCAAACGCAACATCATCGGCCCCGTTATGCCCGTAGCATCCCGAACCCGGCATGTGCTTGATCGTGATGTTCTCTTCATCCATGCCCAGCGCGCCGGCCATGCTGGCGCGCAATACGTAAACGCCTTGCGAATGCGTCCATACCGTAAGTTCGCCATTGTCGAACAACGCCATCGCCGCCGACGGCGCGATGGATCCGTGCATGTGATAGGGACGTTCGAAGCGGGCTTTCAACGTCACGGCGGCGTTTGCCGGTGGCGCTGGTTGATCCGGCACGGGCGCTTCCACGGGCACGCCGTTTTCAAGCGGCATGGAAAGCCGTTCGTTCGTCGTCAATTGTTCGAAAATATCGCGCGCATCAAGGCCGGGGTCCGTTCGCCAATCGGCGGCGGCGTTGATCCGTTCCGCGCCTTTCAGGGCGGCGTATTCGTCGGCGTTGACCACGGCCAGGAAACTGCCATCGCGAACAACCTGCGTTCCGGTGTCGGCGGCGCGTTGCAGGGCGCCGTCGTCGACGCCGTTGAGGGTGGCTTTGGCGTGCGGCGGCCGGACCACGCGCGCATGCAACATGCCCGGCATTTTCATGTCGTGAACATAGATCATCGTTCCGCCGACAATATCGGCGATGCCACGTGCCGCCACCCGGTTGCCGACCAGTCGATAGGAGTCCGGCGACTTGATGTCGGCGTCGAGGTCAACCTCAATGCCGAACGGTTTGTCGCCCTGAATTTCCCAATAGGTCATCGACCGGTTGGTGTCGCGGGACTGGATGAGGCCGTCATCGACGTCCAGCGTCGCTTCATCCACGTCGAGCGCTTCGGCGGCCAGCGCCAGAAGACGACGGCGCGCGGTCGCGGTCGCCAGACGCAAGGCTTCGCCGGATTGTTCCATCGAATTGCTGCCGGATGTAACGCCTTCGTCGGGAGACAGTCCGGTTTCGGTTCGGATGAAGTCGATGCGGGACAGGTTAACGTCCAGTTCTTCCGCCGCGATGACCGCGAGCGCGGTGGAAATGCGTTGCCCGATATCGACCTTGCCGCTGGTGATGACGATGCGCCCGTCGCTGGTGACGGACAGCCATTCGTCGAGGCCCGGGGAATTTTTTAAACTGGGATTAGTCGGCATCGGCTGCGCCCTCCTGGATCAAACGGTCGATGGCCTTCAAGACCCGAAGCTGGGAGCCGCAGCGACACAAATGCCCGTGCAGCGCCTCTTTAATCTGCGCCTCGCTAGGTTTTTTTGTTTGGTTGAACAACCCAGCCGTGGCGGTGACGATGCCGGGAATGCAATACCCGCATTGCGCCGCGCCTTCGGCGATGAAGGCCTGTTGAATGGCGGCGTGGGTTTCCGATAGACCCTCGGCGGTAACGATGTCCTGCCCTTCGAATTCGGAAACGGCTCTGACGCAACTAAGTTCCGGGGTTCCATCAACCAGCACCGCGCAGGCGCCGCACTGCTCCAACCCGCACCCGAGCTTGGGTCCGGTCAGGCCCAGTTGATTGCGCAAAACAAAGACAAGGGGCGTCGCTGGGTCCGCTTCGACGTCGTGCGTGGTGCCGTTAACGCGAAGGGTGAATTTTGCCATGAAATATTGGTCCGTCGTGATCGCAGGGAAATAGTTGTGGATGGGATTTGACTTCATCCCGCCGCCGCGCACAATGCCGTTTCACGTTGGGTCCACGAGCGCCATATTGCAACGTCCCGAAGCCATGGTCAAAATCGGAAAATGGAAAATTCAATGAATGACGATTTTGACGCGCCCGGTGATGGTCGAACGGGGCCCTTGGGCCGCTTTCGCGTGCTGGATGTCACGCAAGTGATCGCCGGTCCGCAATGCACCATGATGTTGGCTGATCTGGGCGCCGATGTGGTCAAGGTGGA
>JABJJH010000111.1 GCA_018660965.1 Rhodospirillaceae bacterium
CATCTTGACGCCTTTGGCGACGCCTTTCAGGACATACACGTTCAACCCGACCGGCGGCGTGATCAACCCGATTTCGACCATGCGCACGACCAGCACGCCGAAGACGATGGGGTTGATGCCCAGTTCCTTGATCGTCGGCAGCACCAGCGGAATGGTCAACAGCAACATGCCGATGCCGTCCAGGAACATGCCGAGGAACAAATAGAGGCACAAGATGCCGATCAGCACGACAAGGGGTGGTAAATCGGCTTCGACAATGGTGGTCGCGATGGCCCCTGGCATTTGCGTGAAACCCAGGAAATGGACGTAAATCAGAATGCCCGACACGATGGCGAAGATCATGCCCGACGTCTTCGCCGTTTCCAGCATGACGGCCTTGAACCCGTTTGTGGTCAAACGGGGCCATGCGAGAAGCAGCGCGCCCAGGGCGCCAACTGCGGCCGATTCCGTCGGCGTCGCGATGCCCGTATAAATGCTGCCCATCACCAGGATGACCAGGACGACCATGCCCCAGACGCCCGACAATGACTTGACCCGGTCCCCCCAGTCTACGCGCGGCAATTGTCTGCCGAGAGAGGGATTAACTTTGAAGCGAAGATACAGCATCACACTGTAGCTGAAGGCTTCCAGCAGACCCGGCAAAATACCGGCCAGCAACAAGGCGCCAATCGATTCTTCTGCGATGAAGCCGTAAACCACCATCAGCACCGATGGCGGTATCATGGTCGCCATGGTGCCGCCGGCGGCCACGCAACCCGTCGAGACCTTGTCGTCGTAGCCGTATTTTTTAAGTTCCGGCAGGGCGATCTTGCCCATGACGGCGGCCGACGCCGTGGAGGCGCCACAGGCTGCGGCGAATCCGGCTGAACCAAAGATCGTGGCGATGGCCAGGCCACCGGGAAGGTGCCCAAACCAGCGTTGGGCGGTCCAGTATAAATCCTTGGTGATGCCCGCGTAGTAGGCGAAGAAGCCCATCATGATGAACAGGGGCAAGACGAGGAATGTGTAATTTTCCAGAACGCCGAAGGGAATTTGAGAAGCCAGTGTCGCCGCGGGCACATAGCCTCGCAACATCCAAAGGCCGATGAAGCCGCATAATGCGGTCGCGAATGCTATTCGCATCCCCGAGAAAAGCAGGGCCGTAAGCGCAAAAAGCGATACGACGCCGAGTGAAATCGGATCCATGATGTCTAATTCAACCTATGCCGGGGATTGATCGGATTGGCCGTCAGGGGCCAACAATTCATCCGCCAGGACGATATCGTGCTCCGGATAATAATCCGGCGCAATGCGGTGAACCATCTGCAACAGGCATCGCATGGCGAGAAGCGAATAACCAATCGGAATGAAAACAGCGGATTTCCATGTTAGCCAGTACGGCGGTGTTTCCGTGACGTTGTCGATTTCCCATTCACCGTAAGTGAACTTGAAACTGAAATAGGCCAGAACAGCGCATGTTAAAATCGTCAGGAACAGTGTGAAGATTTCAACTTTGTTCTTCACACCCGCCGGTAAATTATCGACGATCAACGTCATGCCCACATGCGCGTTTTGCGACTGTGTATAAGACACTGCGGCGAAAACAATCACCGGGACGAACAATGACGACAGTTCCAGGTGGCCTTGAATGGGTGAATTGAACCAGTGCCGCATGACAATTTCGAGCGCGACAAAGCACATGGTGAAAAGGATAAGCGCGGTCGACCCGATCGTCAGGGCTTTTTCAACCCACGCCAGAATAGCGCCCGCCCTGACCGCCGTGATCGTTATCACGATCCCGACGACCAGGACGACGCCTAATACGTACAGTAGTTCCTGCACTTTTCTATTACCCGTTTATCGCGTCTAAGCGGGTTACTTGGAGTGCTTCGCGACGGATGCTTTCACGAACTCAAGAATCTTCCGCGCGGGACGACCCTTGGCTTCCTGATCCTTGACCCAGCCTTCCCAAATGGCCCCGGCGCCGGCGGCCAATTTGGCGCGAACCGAAGGATCGAGAACATCGACCGTCAGTTTTTCACGGAAAATCGGGCGCCATTTCTTGTCGGCGGTTTCATAGGCCTCGATCATGGCGTCCCGGGCAACCAATTGTGCGGCGGGCAGTGCGTCACGCACCGCTTTCGGTGTCGCGTTCCAGGCATCCAGGTTGACGGTCTGGAAGCACATGAAGCCGCTCATGCCGATGCCTTCGGTGACGTATTTCGACACTTCGTACAGCTTGTAGGCGCCGAACGCGTAGGAATACGGGAACCCGAAGCTGTCGATCGTGCCGCGTTGTAGCGCGGTGTAGCCTTCAGGCGCGGTAACCATGGTGGGAACGCCGCCGAACGCCTGCAACGCTTTTGCGTTCAGGCCGGAAATGCGCATTTTCACGCCTTTCATGTCTTCGACCGAGCGAATCCGCTTGTTGCCCATAAATTCATAAGCTGGCAAGAAGGACGGGCCGAAATAGCGTGCGTTCCAGCGCTTCTTGGTTTCTGCGACGATGTCGGCATGCGCCAAGACATCGGCTTCGACCGCGGCGCGAGCCCGTAAGTCGCGCGGCGCCAGGAACGGCAGTTCCATGACCGAGAGAAGCGGGTATTTGTTGGGATAGTAGCCAACGCACATTTGGGCCGCTTCCATCGCGCCCACTTTGACGTTTTCGGGGTTTTGCTTGCGGGGGCCAAGGGCGTCCGCATAGTGAATTTTTAATTCGAAGTCGCCGCCGCCGGCTTTTTCAAGCGAAGGCTTGAGCGATTCGATGCCAGCGGTCACGGCGCGTTTGCCGCCCCAGATGCTGAAGTTCCAAATCGTTTTCGCGGACGCATCGCTCGCGGCGCCAAGGCCAACGGCGACGAGGCCGAGCGCCGTTGCCGAAGCAAGCAAGCGTTTTTGAAGAATGTTCATTAAATTTTCTCCCTGTTGAAGTGGTCGTTTCGTATACCAGTAAAGTGGCCATTTAATATAAAAGGCGCGCCGTTCTAACACGTGGTTATGAGTGGGTCAAAAGGCATCGGCGTCGCAGCCATAGTAAAGTACCGCCAACCGTTGAAAAGACGTCTAAATAGTAAGGATTAAAGGGTTTAAAAGCCCCGTTTCCCCTTAAAAGCCGTTAAGGGAGAACTAAGTCCCGAACGGGATTTTTACGCAAACAGCTTGTCGATTTCGTCCTGGGAAATTTCCTCGCCCGGCAACTGAGGCCCGTTCAACAGGGCGTCGTCGCCGGTGCGCTGGTCCTGTTCGGGTAGGTCGATGCCGAGGGCCTCGATATCCGTGCGGCCCATCAATTCGATCATGGCGTTGACCCGCTGTTCGACGAACTCCATCGAATTGATGATTCGGCTGATGCGTTGGCCCGTGATGTCCTGAAACGTGCAGGCTTCAATCGCCTGCATGGTGTGATCGTTGATCTTGTCGCATAGAGCCGGTACTTGTCCCAGGTCTTCTGCGGCGCGGATTTCATCGGCCGCATTGTCGACGCCTTCGATATGTTCGAGAATCTGGTTCGTCGCATTTTCGGTCGATCCGACAATTTCCTCCAGATGCTGGGACACGGATTCGAAATGTGTGCGATCATCGGATCGTTGTGAAACCCTGGCGACCTCTTCCCGCATCCGGGTAATGTACTGAATAAGATTCAGAATTTCTGAACGTAGAGGGTCTATGCTGCCGGTTTTGTTAGTCATTTTCCCCTCGAAGCGTTCATTGAATGCAAAAGAATTACAAATGTTTACAAATCGTTGGTTTCAATTTCGTTAACATGACAACGACAATATCAGATTTCGCGATTATTTCGCGCATGGACGGGCCGATGGGGGGGGGGCCGGTTACGACGCAAGAGACGGCGGGGAAATTTGCGAACGGCTGTTAAAGGCCGGGCTCCCGGCGGGGGCGATATATGATACGGCTCAGGTCGTGAATCATCCGCACACGATTCACCGTGAAATGACGGTGGAAAAGGATTGGTGCAAAATGACCGGAATCCCGATCAAGCGTCCCGGACGCCGGGGTCGTGTTGGAAACGCGTCTTATTAAAGTCGTGAATCTGCTCTATCTTTATGAATTTTCTCTAGCGTCGTAAATCAGCGCAATAAAAAGGCGGGGACGTGATCGCCAAGCCCGACAGGCGCGTCGCGCTCTTCGCGGGGGGCTGGGGGGCTGGCCGAGGCGGCGGTCTGGGACTCTGCTTTTTCGGGACGCCGCTTTTCTGGCGCTTTCCGGGGTCGTGTATCCTTGGCTGACTTTTCTGCTGGCGGCGCCGATCTTTCACGCCGTTTCCGCGCCGGCCGCACCGGTTTTTCACGCGGCGTTTCCGCTGTGGCGTCCTCGTTGTCGGTTGGCGCGACAGGGGCGGAAGCAACCCCGTCAACGTTCTTGTCCGGAATGTTTTTGCCAATCAGCTTAATGATCGCATCGACATACCGAACGTCTTCGGGGGTGACGAACGTGTATGCGTGCCCCTCGCGCCCGGCGCGACCGGTTCGCCCGACACGGTGGACGTAATCTTCCGCAGTGGTCGGCACATCGAAATTGAACACATGGCTGACATTGGCGATATCGAGGCCGCGCGCGGCGACGTCGGAACAGACCAGTAACGCGGTTTCACCGCTCTTGAACTTGTTAAGAATTTCCATGCGGCTGTATTGGTCCATGTCGCCATGCAGGGCGCCGACATTGAACCCGTGCTGCTTCATCGATTTATAGACCGCATCCACGTCGCGCTTCCTGTTGCAGAAGACCAGAGCGTTCTGAACGCCTTCGCCGCCCAGCAGGGTTCGCAGCGCGTCGAGTTTCCCCCGTGAGGAGACGCGCACCAGACCCTGGTCCACCGTCTCGGCGGTTGAGGCGG
>JABJJH010000132.1 GCA_018660965.1 Rhodospirillaceae bacterium
GGAAGCCCATGCGGACCGGTTCCCGGCCCTGAACACCCCCGACCCAAGCTATCACGGCGCGGTCTGGACCGAAGCGATCAAGCCGCTTGGCCCCATCGCCTACATCATCAAGGCGCGGGTGACGTTGCTGCGCGACCTCGGTTCGGCGCTTTCCCCACAGAACGCCTTCCTGATCATCCAGGGGCTGGAAACCCTGCCCTTGCGGATGGCGCGGCATTCTGAAAACGCGCAAGCGGTGGCGGCGTATCTGAACGACCATCCGAAGGTGTCAAAAACGATCCACCCCAGCCTGATGAGCGGCGAGCCCCGCCGTCGCGCCGACGCCGTCCTGTCGGGAGGCTATGGCGGATTATGCGGGTTCGAGCTCAAGGGCGGACTGGAAGCAGGCAAAAGCTTTATCGACGGGCTGGAGATGTTCTACCACCTCGCCAATATCGGCGACGCCCGCAGCCTCGCCATTCACCCGGCCAGCACCACCCATTCGCAATTGACGCCGGAAGAACAACTGGCGACCGGCGTGACCGATGGCTACGTCCGCTTGTCGGTCGGCCTGGAACATATCGACGACATCATCGCCGACCTCGCCCAGGCGCTGGATAAAGCGTAAGCCTCTTACGGGCGTCGGCGGCAGTTTAAACCACCGGCGCCCGCTTTATTTCAGGCCAAAAACTTTATTCGAGTCCCAGCTTTATTCCAAGCCAAGCAGGGCGTCGATTTTCTCCGGCTCTAAATCCGGGCCGTGCAGCAGTTGCTCGCCGACCTGAAGAACGGGCGAGGTGCGGATGTTGTGGCTGTCGATAAACTCCGCCGCGTCCTCGTCCATCATCAAATCCTTGGCCGTGAATTCAACGTCATGCGCCCGCAGATAGGTCTTGAGCTGTTCGCAAGGCGCGCAGAGCGGCGTGGAATATACGGTGATATCAGCCACTTAAACCTTCCCCTCCTGCTTTAACTTGCGATACAGCTCTTTCTTGGCGAGCCATTCGTTGGTTTCTTCTTCATCCTTCCAGGGCTGTTCGCGGGAAAAGATCAGATCTTTCCACTTGTCGCCCGCATGCCATTTGAACGGCGTCTGCACGGTCGTGCGCGGCTCGCTCGCCGATTCCAGCAGATCAAGCGCCCTGCCGACAATGTCGCGCTGCATGCCCACATCGCCCGGCTTGCCGCAAGGGCTGCCCAGGGGAAAGTCGGTGAACAACAAACGCGCCACGCCACAGGTTTCCACAATGTCGCGCGCATTGGCGACGATGACGGTGGGAATGCCGTTGGCTTCGAGGTGTCTGGCGGCCAAACTCACGGTTTGGTGGCAGACAGGTCAGACCGGTGTCAGAAGGGCGACGTCAACCGCTTCTTCCTGGCAACGGCGCAGTAATTCCGGCAAATCGGCCTCGCGCGTCTTGCGCTGGCTGTAGGCGTTGTAGAGCCCGTGCGCGGTCGGCGCGAAAGACCCGATGCGGCCTTCGGCGGCGAATTCCTGCAACCGCGTCACCGGGAAAAAGGCGTTCACGTCCTCCAAGGTCGTCGCGTGCTTATCGAAGCTGCGCGAGTGACTGTACAATTCCTCAATCGGCGTGTCGGTCGGCACCGCATACACGTTGCCCACTTCGCCCTTTTCCAAGGGCGTGCGCTGGTCGTCCCAGGATTTAATCGAAATCTCGCTGGTCGAAATCAGCGCCAGGCGGCTTTCCGACAAGGGCTTTTTCAACGGCGTAAAGGGAACGTCGTCATGCGTCGCCCACTGATAGGGTTTCTCGTACCCTTCCGCGAGATAATACGCCCGCGTCTTGTCTATATATTTAACGTGGCTCAAACCATTCTCCTTCCGTCCTGTAGAATATTTGGCTGTAGAATACTTGGCTGTCGCAATCGCATGGGCAAACGGTACGCCAACAATCCCGCCGGAACAAGCCGCGCCAGATACGCCGACAGCGGTATCATGGCGCCCAAAATTTCCCTAAATAGTTAGCATCAGTATGCATCGGTTAACATTCGCAATGGCGCGGCAACGCCTCGAAATTCGCCACTGTCAAAACCATAATTAGGAATATAGTCATTATCGAAAATTTTTCAAGAGGGAAAGTTATTGAGTCATCCAACAATGAAGAAAATAGTATCGACGCGCTCGATGCGGTCGCGTTAAGGTGGTTCGATCCACAGGACATTGCACCATGATTATTCACGCATGATTATCCATGGAGACGACGATGCCAATTGAACGAGTGGGACACGTGGTCCTCAAGATGCGCGATCTGGACGCGGCCAAGCATTTTTACCGTGACATTCTGGGCATGAAAATCGCGACCGAACGTGAATTCGGGGTCTTCTTCCGCTTCAACGACTATCATCACGACATCGCGGTCTTCAAGGTGGACGACGAGGCCGGGTCGCCGGAAAAGAACCAGGTCGGCCTCGCCCATGTCGCCCTGGTCGCGGACAATCTGGACACGGTGAAGGCAATCTACAAACGGCTGAAGGCGCATGACGTGCCCGTCGACAGAACGCGCGATCACGGGTGCACCAAGAGCGTCTACTTCAAGGATCCCGAAGGCAACGAGATCGAGGTGTATTGCGAGGTCCCCGAATTACCCTGGCAAAAAATCGACAACGTCTTCAAGGGCGGCCCCCTAGATCTCGAACACTGATAACCTCGAACACTGACGCCGCAGCGTCGATGTGTATCAACGCGTGCGCAAGCTTTAATCTCCCACCGGTTCTATTCTAAATTCACCGTGGACTGGCGGCACGACGGCTCTTTCGACCGGCGGGTCGATTTGCGGCGCCCAATCGTAGGGATAACGGTACGCCCTGAAGACATCGCTGAAGAACAACCCGTCGCGCTCCGATAGATTGTGCGGGCTGATGTATTCCCAGACGATCTCGCAGTCCCGCGTGACCTCGAAAAGGCGTCCGCAATTCGACTCCGTGATCAAGGTGTTGCCATTCGGCAGGCGTTGGGCCGCGCTTTTGTAGCGGCTGTAGAATTGGCTCAGGTCCTCGCCTTCGCACGGGTATCCCTGAGTCCGCGCGGTAAATTCCCAAACGAGTTCCAGCGTAACCGGATCGAATTCCAGAACCCGCGAATGGTCCCGCAGCGCGTTCCAGGTGCCGTCCGGCGAACCGGGATTCGGGTCGCCAAACCCGGCGGCGCCGCCATTGTCGAAAACCAGAATATTCCCTTCGCCGGGCAGACCCCTCGGAATGATGTGCGCATGATGCGGCCCGATAATGCAACCGAGCGCCTTGAGCGCCGGGTCCATGGAGAAATCGGGCCCGATTTTCCAAACGATCTCGCCGGTTTTCTTGGAGATGATGTAGACCATCGTTCCACGGTCATCGGTGATAATATTGTCGGGGTGGAACCGCTCATCCCCGCTATCAAACCATTTGTTCGGGCCCACATACGACGCGGTGTTCTGGAAGACCCCGTGTTGCGCCCTGCACCGACGCATGATCGCGTTCTTGGCGGACTCGCTATGCCCGAATTGCTCGAAATTTTCCGCCGACATCCAATCCCACGCGATCTCGCCATCCCACGTCACCTCGACCATGCGGGTTGCGCGCGGCAGGTAATCACGGGTGACCTCCGGCCACTCGCCACTCCTGTAGCTCAACATCAAGGTCCTGCCGTTCTCGACCTTCGGCGTCTGGCCTGGCACATAGTAGCCGACCGGGCACCCTTCCCGGACCATGTCGTGGTTCTGCCGCGCCGACCAGGACAGTTTTCCGTCGATGTCGATTTGATCCGCCTTGCCGAATTTCCATTCGACATTGCCATCCCAATCCTCCTGAACAACATCGTCGGAGCCCATATTATGGTCATAGGCCTTCGTCACCCGACCTGTTTGACCGCCGAGAATTTTCCCGCCGGGGAACATGCTGATCATATAGCCGTCGAATTGGGGCCAGGTCCGAACCGCGTTACCGTTCATATCGACGAGGACCGCGCCGACGCCGGTCTTCTTGGAGGGGTACAACGTATACCCGTTGAAACATTTTTCGGGCTTGTAAATTGTCGTGCCTGTCGGGAATACCGTATGCATATCTCTCGCTTTCAACTGAAGACATCATGGTCCACCACCATCGCCAGCGTATCCCAGGCTTCCAAAAAAACAATACTCGGGCAATGCGCCCCATGCGCGGCGAATGCAGCGTGTTCTACAAACCGGCAATGATCGCCACTTGTTGTGATCTCTCGGGGGACCTCTCTGGCGGCGGGGTGAGTGTATTTGTCACAACGACAAGGCGGTGGTTTTCGGCTAGAATCGGA